>NVRK02000070.1 GCA_002400845.2 Hyphomicrobiales bacterium | reverse complement strand
GGAACCGAAGTGAAATCACTTCGCAACGGCAAGGCAATGATTGCAGAAAGCTACGCCACTGAAGAGCAAGGTGAGATTTGGCTTATTAATTCTCATATTCCTGAATATTTAGAAGGCAATCGCAACAATCACAATCCGCGCCGCCGCCGCAAATTACTTTTAAGCAAGCGCGAAATGCACAAATTGATGACTGCTGTTAATCGCGAAGGCATGACCATTGTGCCAAACAAGCTCTACTTTAATGAGCGTGGCAGAGCTAAATTAAACATCGCTTTAGCTAAAGGTCGCAAAACACATGACAAACGCCAAGTGAGTAAAGACCGTGATTGGAAACGCGAACAAGGCCGCTTAATGCGCGATAAGGGTTGATTTAGTTTAATCTTAAACTAAATTGTTATGCTATGCGTATTTCTCTAAAACTCAATCTATAAAGTCACGAACACTCTCAAATACATTCTCAAACATCTGCGTTGTCAAAACACCAGTATTGGTGTTGTAGCGCGAACAGTGATAGCTGGAAAATACGGTGTATTCACCCATATCAAAACGACCATTATGGGTGAATTTATGAGCCGCTACGCGCTCGCCCAATGCTCTAGTCGTTGTGTCGTGAGAAATTTTCCCCAGTGTTACCAATGCTTTAAGGTTGGGGAAACGCGCAAGTGTATTAAGCAAGAATGGACGGCAATTGTTTATTTCAAGCCCAACAGGTTTGTTTTCAGGCGGTACACAACGCACAGCATTGGTTATCGCACATTGTTGCAGGGTTAAACCATCATCTTTGACCGCGCCATAGTGACCAGAAGCAAAGTTAAATTTGGCTAGCGTTTCATATAAAAGATCGCCTGCATAATCTCCTGTGAAAGGGCGCCCTGTAAGGTTTGCTCCCTTTAAGCCCGGCGCTAATCCAATGATGAGCATGCGCACATCATCATCACCTTTGGCACTTGTCCAAGTATCAACAGGTCCATTGTGCCAAGAGGGTTCTAGAGCTCTGTATTTTTCGCGAAACTCAACAAGGCGAGGGCATTGCGGGCAATTAAGATCAGGATCAAAAATCATACTCTAAATTACGCCGCCATTGGCCTATTTTGCAAAGCATTTCTTTATGCTCAAAGATTATTGCTTTTGAAGAAGCTCAGTAAATAGATTAGTCATCGTAATCATCGTATTCGTCATCATCGTCTTCGTTGTTGTGCATGCCAACTTGAGCATCTGGACGTTCGCTTAATTCACGACCAATTTGAGTTCGCAAATCAGCCAAATCAATGAAGGCATCTGATTGTCTGCGCAATTCATCAGCAATCATCGGCGGCTGTGTTTTAACGGTCGATATAATCGTGACTTTGCGCCCCTTACTTTGCAACGCTTGCACAAGGGCTCTAAAGTCACCATCACCTGAAAAAATAACCATATGGTCAACAGTTGTCGCAAGTTCTAATGCATCTACTGCTAGCTCAATATCCATATTGCCTTTTACTTTTCTGCGACCAGCAGAATCAGTAAACTCTTTTGTTGGTTTCGTAACAACACGATACCCATTATAGTCCAGCCAATCGATTAGCGGACGTATGGATGAATATTCCTGATCTTCTATAAGTGCAGTATAATAATAGGCTCTGAGTAAATAGCCTTGCTCATTAAAATATTTTAACATTTTACGATAATCAATATCAAAACCTAAGCTACGAGACGCGGCATATAGGTTTGCACCATCTATAAAGATGGCGACTTTCTCTCTAGGATCAAACATTTTGTATCTCTTATAAATTTTTTTTTACGAGTTTGGTTACAAAAAATAGCCACCCAATATCCAATTGGCGTGATTTAACACTTTAAAGTGTCTAGCACTTAAAGTGCTCGTTTCAATTTATCCAAAGCCCCACTAATTTACCTTGAACATTTACAAATATAAATTTCATTGAATTTATATTTGATTACAGTTTGCAAGTGAAAATCGAATATTTCAAGCATAATTAATGCGTTTTTGTACCGTTTAATCAAATAAAGTGCTTATTATAGCAATATCTATATAAATATTACTCTATTATTCCATTAAATAGGTCGTATTTGGTTGTATTGCTATATTGTGAGTGATTTATTGTGAAATGAAGGCAGAGACACTGAATGTACTCAGAGCAATTAACATTGCTCAATAGAACACTGGCACGCAATACACGCCCTCAAGTGAATAGCTTTGTGTGAGATCGTCAAAATGTCTTGAAATTGTCTGAATTTGCGTTTAAAGCGTGTGTTAGATATCTAATTCCCATACTATAGGAGCCTAACATGGCACGAGTTACCGTCGAAGATTGTATCGACAAGGTAGGCAATCGCTTTGAACTTGTTTTACTTGCTGGCCACCGCGCGCGCCAAGTATCAAGTGGTGCAGCTATTACCGTTGACCGCGATAATGATAAAAATCCAGTTGTTGCGCTTCGCGAAATTGCAGAAAAAACATTGTCACCTGAAGATTTGTACGAAGATCTAATTCATTCTCTACAAAAACAAGTAGAAATAGATGAGCCAGAGCACCTTCATGAAGAAGAAGAGACAATCGTTGTTGAAGAAGTTGTTGAAACTGGTGAAGTACTCGCTGAGAGCGAAGATGCTCCTGAAGCTGAAGTAACATTCGATCGTCTATCAGAAGACGAGCTTCTTGCTGGTATCGAAGGCCTTGTGCCACCAGAAAAGAACGACGACTACTAGTCTAACGAGACCATAATAGAATTTAAAGGCGCGGCTTTATAAGCTGCGCTTTTTTTTGCAGAACTTTCTAAAAAAGAAAATGCTCAGCTTGGTTAAATTACCTTTTAACTTGGGTAAGCCTATGCATATACTTGGTATCAACTTTTGCGCTTAATGTACGCGGTTAAGGAGAATACAAAACTAAATGATGCGCCAATACGAACTCGTTGAACGAGTAACAAGTTATAAGCCAGACGCAGACGAGGCTTTGCTAAACAAAGCTTACGTGTATGCGATGCAAAAGCATGGAAAGCAATTTCGTGCTAATGGGGACCCTTACTTTTCTCATCCCCTAGAAGTCGCTGCGATTTTAACCGATCTGCACCTTGATGAAGAAACCATAGCGGTGGCGCTGCTGCATGACACGATTGAAGATACTGATGCTACGCGTAGCGAAATTGATAGTATGTTCGGCGAAAAAATTGGTTTGCTTGTTGAAGGTCTAACCAAGTTAAAACGCATAGATTTAGTATCTCAAAAAGCCAAGCAGGCAGAAAACCTTCGTAGACTGCTTTTAGCAATATCAGATGATATTCGGGTGCTTTTAGTAAAGCTTGCAGATCGCTTGCACAATATGCGTACCCTTCATCATATGAAGGAGCACAAAAGAAAACGCATTGCTCAAGAAACCATGGAAATTTACGCGCCTCTTGCTGGCCGTATTGGTATGAACGATCTTCGTGAAGAGTTAGAAGAGCTATCATTCAAGTATATAAACCCTCAAGCATACGATACTGTAAAGCAGCACTTGGGAGAACTTGCAGAGCGTAATAAAAAGAACATTACGCGCATTACAAAAGAGCTAACGGCTAGACTAGAAGCAGAAGGCATTAACGCCACAGTTAAAAGCCGTCAGAAAAAAGCTTGGTCTGTCTTTAGGAAAATGGAATCTAAATCGCTGGGTTTTGAGCAGCTTTCCGATATTTTTGGGTTCAGAGTAATCGTAGAGACTGTAGAAGAATGTTATCGCGCACTTGGTATCGTGCATACAACTTGGTCTGTTGTGCCAGGGCGCTTTAAAGACTTCATCTCAACGGCAAAGCAAAATGACTATAAGTCCATTCACACCACCGTCGTTGGGCCGGGTAATCAGCGTGTTGAGTTACAACTTCGCACATGGGAAATGCACAATGTTGCAGAACACGGTGTCGCCGCACACGCACTTTATAAAGATGGTGTTGCCGATAAAACAAAGAACGAGAGCGAAGTATTTGCCAGTCTGCGAAAAACCATTGAGCAATTGGCCGAAGGCACAAATGCAGAGGATTTTTTAGAGCATACAAAACTTGAACTGTTTTTAGATCAAGTATTCTGTTTCTCACCTAAGGGGCGCATCATTGCGCTACCAACGGGGGCAACGCCAATTGATTTTGCTTATGCGGTTCACACCGATATTGGAAATTCGTGCGTCGGCTGTAAAATAAATGGCAAAACGATGCCTGTCATAACTGAATTGCAAAATGGTGATGAAGTTGAAATTGTTCGCTCCAAAGCACAAACGCCGCCACCTGCTTGGGAATCTGTCGTTAAAACAGGCAAGGCACGTTCTGCTATTAGGCGCGCGACACGAGAAGCTATTCGTAAGCAATATTCAGGTCTTGGTACCAGAATATTAGAAAGAGCCTTTAGTAATTTTGGTTTGCAATTTTCGCGTGAGGGAATTGAAGATGCATTGCCCAGATTAGCAAGAGAAAGTTACAACGACATTTTAACAGATGTGGGTAGGGGAGAGCTAGCCTCTCTTGATGTGATTAAGGCTCTATATCCTGATTTTGATGAGAATGCGAAAGTTGCAGAACCTGAAAAAGTAGACAGCTGGTTCAACTTAAAAAATAGCGCGAATATGTTGTTTAGAATGCCAGGCCGTAGGGGCAAATCTAAAACAGCAAGAAATGTGAAAATAACAGGTTCTGGTGCAGATACCGCTATTCCAATTCGCGGAACAGGAAATGAATTGCCTGTTAAGTTTTCAGCTACTGGCGGTGCATTGCCTGGGGAAAGAATTGTTGGGATTTTGGAACCTGGCATTGGTATAACTATTTTTTCGTCGAAATCACCATCCTTAGTGGCATTCGATGACAAGCCCGAATTATGGATAGATGTACGCTGGGATTTAGACGAAGCTAAAACCAGAAGGTTTCCTGCGCGAATTTTGATTCAAGCACGTAATGAACCAGGTACGCTCGCAACAATTTCTTCTGTTATTGCCGATAATGACGGTGATATTCAAAATTTAGTGATGTCTAGATCTGCAGAAGATTTTATGAAGATGATATTTGATGTTGATATTAGAGATTTAAATCACCTCAACCTTATTACTCGGCAACTGGCAAGTAAGAGGGCCGTAAGTACTGTTAAGCGTGTTATTGGTTGAAACAAAAGTTTAGAATAATTTTATTTTAATGATTGAAATTTGCAAAACTTATGAATAATTATCTTTTAAACCAGATGTTAAATTTTTAATGACATAATGTGAATGAATTAGCGCACTATCAAATACTGCGCCAGATTTTTTCGGCAATTAATTTGCCGCCTTTTTATGAGTATTGAGTAGAAACACGAATGCTATTTGCCAGAAAAAAACCCGTTGGTTGGAGAGAGAAGCTGCGTATTGCCATTTGGCCTCGCCGCTCATGGTCACGTTCAACCAAATATTTAGCTAAACGTGTTCTTAGAATAACAGCTTCACCACATGCAATAGCCGCTGGTATAGCCGCAGGTGTGTTCGCATCATTTACACCTTATTTGGGGTTTCACTTTTTACTGGCCTTTGCTGTCGCGTATTTAATTGCAGGTAATATTATCGCAGCTGCAACAGGAACCTTTTTTGGTAACCCGATTACATTTCCATTCATATGGGCTTCAACCTTATCAACTGGGAATTTCATTCTTACGGGCAAATTTCAAACAGGCACAAATTTTCACCAATTAAAAGAATTGGCCCGAACAGATTTTTGGCATATGGGCTGGGATGATGTTTGGCAATTTGTGATTAATGTGTGGGAACCGATTTTAATGCCAATGACTGTTGGCGCCATTCCAATTGGTATTGTTGTCAGTTTGATTTTCTATGGCGTTACGCGTTGGTTCGCTCTTGCTTTTCAGGTTTCGCGTCGTCAAAAATTAGATGCTAGGGCATTACAAGAAAAAGAATCTGCCGCTGCAAGGTCTGCTCTGAGTGAAATGAACTAAGTGGCTAAATAAAATAGCGGCAAGGCAATTTTACATGCATAAACGTACTAAACCCAATCACATGGGCAATAATGCACGGCTCATGGCGAATTTACTTGCCTCGCAAAGCTGTGGTCGGATAAGTTCTAAAGTATGATTATTGGCATCGGTAACGACATTATAAATATAACGCGAATTGAGCGTTCTATCGAAAAACATGGCGATAGGTTCATAAATCGCCTTTTTACGCAGACAGAGCAGAAAAAATCAAATCAACGCCGCTTGCGTGCCGCGTCTTACGCAAAACGTTTCGCTGCAAAAGAAGCTTGCTCTAAGGCCCTTGGCACAGGTATATCAAAGGCGGTATATTGGCGAGACATGGGCGTGGTGAATTTGCCCGGCGGTAAGCCAACAATGAATTTAACAAATGGTGCTGCAAAAAGGCTTGCCGAACTTACCCCTGATGGGTACGAAGCACATATACATTTAACAATCACTGATGATGGGCCACTTGCTCAAGCATTTGTAATAATTGAAGCCTTAAAAACGGCTTAGACATTGACTATATGAGTGTTTATAGAATTCAAATAGTAGCAATTTTGAGAAAGATATATTTTGACTGATAATGTAAAAGTTGAAACTGAAGAAAATGCAGTTTGGGAAACAGTAAAAGTAGTTGTTCAAGCACTTTTATTAGCAATAGTGGTCCGAACATTTTTGTTTCAACCATATACAATTCCATCAGGCTCAATGATGAATAATCTGCTTGTTGGGGATTATCTTTTTGTATCTAAATATTCTTACGGAATTTCAAAGCACTCTATTCCTTTCGCGCCAGATTTTTTTAATGGTCGTATTTTTGCATCTGAGCCAGAGCGCGGCGATGTGGCTGTGTTCAAATTACCAAGCAATCCAAGCATTGATTACATCAAACGCGTAATTGGTTTGCCAGGTGATAAAATACAGATGAAGCAAGGCGTATTGTTCATCAATGGCGAAGAAGTGAAACAAACAAGATTAGATGACTACATAAATCCAGAAACGGGTGAAGCCGTTGCCATGTTCAACGAGGTTCTACCTAATGGTGTTGAACATACGACATTGCACAGTGATCCATTTAGTAATGGTGATAATACGGGGGTATTCGAAGTTCCTGTAGGTCATTATTTTATGATGGGTGATAACCGAGACAATTCTCTGGATAGTAGATTTGATGTGGGGTTTGTGCCTTTTGAAAATTTTGTAGGACCTGCTAGAGTAATATTTTTCTCAGTTGCTAATGGCTCACATCCGCTATATTTTTGGAAATGGCCATCTGATATGAGATTTGACCGTTTGTTCAAGGGAATTTAGTGCATGCAAGGTTCGAGTAAAGCGCGGGGGCATAGAAGGTTTGGAAATTTAGAAAAACGTTTAGGTTATTCTTTTAAAAGTTTTTCAAACTTAGAACGTGCCCTTACTCATTCAAGTGTTCGTAAAAAAGCCGATAATGGTTTTCATTACGAAAGGTTAGAGTTTTTTGGCGACCGTGTTTTAGGCATAGCTGTCGCGGAACTGCTTTTTGTAAAGTATCCAGATGCCAATGAGGGCGAATTATCATTGCGCTTAAATGCATTGGTAAAAGGTAAAACACTGGCTGAGATTTCTGATGAATTAGAATTGCACGAATTTATTCGTACAGGCGGTGATTTAAAAGAACTTACAGGCAACCGCATGCAAAGTGTACGTGCCGATGTACTTGAGGCATTAATAGCCTCTATTTATTTAGATGGCGGCATGATAGCTGCAGTGGAATTTATTAAACGGTTCTGGAAAGAGCGTTTGCACGTTGTAGAAGAAACCAAACGAGATTCTAAAACCTCGTTACAAGAATGGGCGCACTCAAATCGTTTGGGAACGCCACGTTACAAAGAAACAAATCGAACTGGACCAGACCACGATCCGTTATTTACAGTGATCGTTCAAGTGAACGGAAAAGAAGATATAGATGGGCAGGGGCGTTCTAAGCGAATTGCAGAGCAAGCAGCAGCTAGAAAAATGCTGATTTTAGAAGGCGAATGGCAAGAAGGTGAAGAAACCCTTTGATCCATAAGTCCAGTCAAAACAAACCAAGTAATATAAGCCATATATATGAGCGATAAACCAATCGAGAATAAGAGCAAAACACAAATGCCAGACAATAGCGAAATACAAAACGAAAACACTGAAGCGACAAGTGAAAAACCTACAAGAGCAGGGTTTGTTGCTTTAATTGGCGCACCAAATGCTGGTAAATCAACCTTGATGAATCAGTTGGTTGGTACAAAAGTATCGATTGTTACGCATAAAGTGCAAACGACAAGAGCAATTGTTCGCGGCATTACCGTGCATGACAATTCGCAAATTGTTTTCGTCGATACGCCTGGTATTTTTGCACCGCGCCGCAAACTAGACCAAGCGATGGTGTCTACTGCGTGGGGTGGAGCAAAAGACGCAGATCTTGTTGCCTGTCTAATTGATTCAGAACGCGGAATTACAGAAGATATTGAGAAAATTCTTTCAGGCCTTAAAGGGTCTGATCGTAAATGTATTTTGATAATGAATAAAATTGATACTGTGCAACGTGACACATTATTGGCGATGGTTGCTAAAGCAACTACCTTTAAAGAATTCGATGAAGTTTTTATGGTTTCAGCGCTTAAGGGAGATGGCTGTAAAGATTTGATGAATTATCTTTCTACCCAAATGCCACTTAGCCCATTTTTATATCCAAAAGATGACGTGACTGACCTGCCACTACGCCAATTGGCAGCTGAGATTACACGCGAAAAACTGTTCCTTCGTCTCCACCAAGAATTGCCTTATGCTTCGCATGTTGAAACAGAGACATGGAAAGAAGATGAAAAGTCTGTTCGTATAGAACAAGCAATTTATATTGAACGTTCTAGCCAAAAGAAAATCGTGATCGGTAAAGGTGGCGAAACCATTAAAGCCATTTCAATGGCTGCCCGAAAAGAGCTGAAAGAAATTTTGGAAAAAGAAGTTCATTTGTTTCTGTTTGTTAAAGTGCGTGAAAACTGGGGTAACGATCCAGAAAGATATCGTCATATGGGATTAGAATTTCCCAAAGGTTAAGAGTGGTTAGCGCTTTGTCATCTGGGATTATAGTATGGAATGGAATGACAAAGGCGTAATACTGGGCGTTAGGCGCCATGGTGAAACCAGCGCTATTTTAGAAGTTATGACTAAAGCGCATGGGCGCTGTATGGGGCTAGTGCGTGGGGGCAGATCGTCACGTCTTCGCGCAGTTCTGCAAATTGGCAATTCAATAGATGTTACTTGGCGCGCGCGTCTTGAAGAACATTTGGGCACTTTTCAGGTCGAAGGCGAAAATTTGCGTGTAGCAAGTTTAATGGAGCTTCCCTTAGGCATACATGGTGTGCAAACGATTGCCGCTCATTTGAGATTGTTGCCAGAGCGTGATCCACATGCGGGCTTATATGAAGCTGCACAAGTAATCTTAGACAATTTTGATGAGCCGTATCGAGCAGGGCGGTTGCTGATAAAATTTGAAATGGCTTTACTAAATGAATTGGGTTTTGGTTTAGACCTTACGCAATGCGCCGCCACAGGAACAAAAGAGAATTTGGTTTGGGTATCACCAAAATCTGGAAGAGCTGTAAGTCTTGACGCTGGCCGCCCTTATGAAAAACAGCTTTTGGCACTGCCTAATTTTTTGATTGAAGAAAGCTCAATACAAATAAGAGAAGAAGGAACACTTGGCTCGCATTTAGAAAAGGGCTTTAAATTAAGTTTCCATTTCTTAGATCGCCATTGTTATGTTCCGCGTGGCATTGATCCCCCTCAAGAAAGAGACGGCTTGATTAAGCGAATTTTACGCGCAATGGTGTAAAACTCTAAACTGCGTTCGGGGACTTTATGTCAAAATTTAAGAACTACAAATATACAACAGACCAAGGTTGTATCCCACCAGAACTTTATTTGAAGTGTTCTGGCGTAGAGCTTTTTAAAATGATGATCGCTGGTGACATTCCACAGCCGCCTATTAGTAAAATTATGTGTTTTTCGATGGTGGACGCCCAGGTTGGCAAAGTTGTTTTTAAAGGTACCCCAAACTTAACGCATTACAATCCACTAGGCTCAGTGCATGGTGGGTGGTATGGAACCATAATGGACAGTGCGCTTAGTTGTGCAGTGCAGTCTAAATTGCCAGCAGGTATGCGTTATACGACAGTAGAATACAAAATTAATATGATACGCCCAATGTTTGATACAACGGGCGAAGTTACCTGTGAAGCCAATGCCATTCACGTTGGCAGAACCATTGGCACAAGCGAAGCTAAAATTACAGATAAAAATGGTAAGTTAATTGCGCACGGTACAGCGACCTGCGCAATTTTTCCTGCTAAAAAATCTTGAAAAGTAATAAGTACTATTCAACTGGAGTGGGTTGCAAACGCGGTACGGCTTTTTCTTCAATCGGCCAATGAACGATCGCGGCAAAGATACCAAGCACTACGCCAATCCACCAGACTGGGTTGTAGGTTCCATATATATCGTAAAGATAACCGCCCAGCCATACGCCTAAAAACGAACCAACTTGGTGCGAAAAGAAAACCAAGCCGCCCAACATGCCCATATATCGTGTGCCAAACATTACAGCGACAAGCCCGTTAGTAGGGGCAACAGTAGAAAGCCATAATACGCCCATTGCACCAGCAAAAAGCATTACTGTCGTTGGGGTTTGTGGAAATAATAAAAAAGCGGTTACCGCGATTGAGCGACCTATATAAATATAGGCTAAAAAATACCGCTTCGAATATTTTTGTCCAATAAAACCAGAAGCAATTGAACCAAATACATTAAACAGTCCAATGAGCATAATCGCAAGACCTGCGTATTTAGCGTCAATGCCAATATCACTAATATAGGCTGGGAAATGTGCGGTAATAAAAGCTACTTGAAAGCCACATACAAAAAAGCCAGAGACCAGTAATAAATAACTTTTATGTCGAAGCGCTTCGCGTAAAGCATGACCGATGGTTTGTTCTAATTCCGCTTTGCTAAGAGAAGCATTTGAGGCGTTGCCAATGAGTGCAATGCCCAAAATTGGTATCAGCAACATTAACATACCAAGCCATACAAGCGTATCTTGCCAGCCCAGATTTGCGATCATTGCAACAGATATTGGGGCAAATAATGCCATGCCAGCAGAACCAGCTGCAGTGCCAAAACCAAATACAATTGTGCGTTTATCAGCAGGAACATTCCTTGCAAATGAAGCCATGATAATTGTGAAAGAGCCAGAAGCGATACCAAGACCAACCAACACGCCACCGGCCACATGAAGCATTAAGGGGGTGTCTGCAATTGACATTAAATACAGACCCGATGAATAGAATATTCCAGACACGGCGAGCACTCGCCAAGTGCCAAATTTATCAGAGATTGCGCCAAAGAATGGCTGGCCTAATCCCCAAACTAAATTTTGGATAGCCATAGCAAGACCAAATGTCGTTCTGTCCCAGCCATGCACCTCTAGCATTGGCAGCTGAAAAAAGCCCATTGCCGAGCGTGGCCCAAAAGTGAACATTGCAATTAAACAGCCGCATATAACGACAGCCCAAGGCAGTGCTCTTTTTTGAGAAAAACTCGAATCTGACATGCTTAATTCTCGCTTTGATAATTGAAGTGAAAGTTACCTCAATAAAATAGTATAGTAAACTATTTCTTGTCTCGGTTACAATTTCATAAATCCATTTTTATTTTGGTGGCAATGCGCTTGACTTAAACCATACTTCAACAATTATAAGCGGGTCATTCAATAAATTAAGGAGAGATTTCATGGATGACAAAATTACCTCTGCAACATTAGTTTGCCAACTATCGTCTAAAACAAAACGTTCTAAGGTCAAAGCGTTGCGCGAAGAGATCATTCCCCATTTACTCAAGCAAGAATGCTTAAAAGATGGTGCTCTTTTCACATTTCCTCTAAAATTTGAGTTGCGGCATAAAGTTGAGAGGCTCGTGGAATTGGAAAAGGGATGCTGTGCATTCTTTACCCACAAAGTGGAAAGTGTCGACAATAAAATTCTCTGGTCAATTAGAAGTGAGGGAGCAGGTGTCATGCTTGCTCAAAAATACCTTTTTGAACAGACAGTAAAAAAGAGTAAATTTGTCGGTGCTGGATTTAAAGCTGCAGCGTTACTTACAGCTTGTGGGTTTGCGTGCACAGCGCCGATCGTTTTGGGCGCTATGGGCTTTGGTATCGCTGGTATTGGAGTTGGTAAATTGGGTGCTGAGATCGCAATACTCGGAGTTGTTGTCATTTCGGCAGGCGCTTATTGGTATTATAAAAAAAGAAAAAATCAAATGGTAAAAGGAACGAAAAATGAAAATCGGTGCAGTTGCTGAAGCGCTTGGAATGCCATCTTCGACCATTCGTTATTACGAACGAGTGGGGTTAATCGAGCCAATTGGACGTGTTGCTGGTCGTCGAGAATTTGATGAACAGAGCATCTTAACATTGCGATTTTTAAAGCTTGCCCAATCAGCAGGGTTTGCACTAAGCGAAATACGCCAACTTCTCAATATTGGCTTTGGGGAAGAACGACAGAATAATGATTGGTTAGTTTTTCTTCAAAATAAACGAATCGCGGTAAAAGCGCAGATGGAAGACCTACGGCATATGGACGAAATGCTGAAAAAATTTGAAGGCTGTAACTGTGCAACTTTGAGTGAATGCATGAGTGGATCTTCCGTTAAATAGTTGCAGAAAATCAATTATATAACGTTTAAGGCCGTAAATTAGCTATGTTTAGAGCAAATGAAAATCCTGTAGAAATGCTGTCTCAATCCTTGAAATGACAGTGATATTGTCCTATATTAAAGGTGCTCGCTTGCGGGCATGTTTTTTCACCTATATTATACTCAATTTGAGTATAAGTGAATTGGCAGTTAAGATGTGGAGAAACGGCGGCTCACCAAAAGCTGTTGTTTAAGGAGATAAGATGGCACAAGCCCAGCTAACGACAAAGGCTACTAAGTCAGTAGGCAAGTCTAAATCACGCGGAAAATCTGCTGTGGAAAAATTTGGTATTCTTGAAATGCCAAAGCTTGAATACACGCCAAAAGTTGCGCGTGAAACTGCTCATCTATACGAAAAAGTCCGCCATCATATTCCAG
This sequence comes from Hyphomicrobiales bacterium, assembly GCA_002400845.2. Lineage (GTDB taxonomy): Bacteria > Pseudomonadota > Alphaproteobacteria > Rhizobiales > Rhizobiaceae > Salaquimonas. Next base: position 13,570 of record NVRK02000070.1, on the reverse strand, counting down.
AAATTGAATGGCCAATTCACGCGCCTTATGTGCATGCCATCAACAAGCTTAAAAAAGAGCGTAATGCTGTTATTTTAGCGCACAATTATCAAACACCAGAAATTTATCACTGTGTTGCCGATATTGTTGGAGATTCACTTCAATTGGCGCGCGAAGCGACCATGGTTGAAGAAGAAATCATCGTTCAGTGTGGCGTTCACTTTATGGCCGAAACTTCTAAACTGTTAAACATGGATAAGACCATACTTATTCCAGATGCAAGAGCTGGCTGTTCATTAGCTGAATCAATCACTGGCGCAGATGTGCGTTTGTTGCGTGAGGCAAACCCCGGTGTGCCGATTGTGACTTATGTAAACACATCAGCTGAAGTGAAAGCTGAAAGTGATATTTGCTGCACGTCTTCTAATGCAGTTCGCATTGTTGAGAGTTTTGAATCTGATACCGTGTTCATGATCCCAGATGAATTTTTGGCACAAAATGTTGCGAAACAAACCAGCAAGAAAATTCTTACTTGGGCAGGCCATTGCGAAGTGCATGAGCGCTTTACGGCAGAAGAACTGCTTGCCTATAAAGAAGCAGACCCTACAATTCAAATTATCGCGCACCCAGAATGTCCACCAAGTGTTGTGGCCGTTGCTGACTATGCAGGTTCTACTGCTGGCATGATTGAATATGCAAAAAATCAAAAACCTGGCTCTAAAGTCCTGCTTGTTACCGAGTGTTCTATGGCATCTAATATCGAGCAACAGGCTAAAGGTGTTGAGTTCATTAAACCGTGTAATCTTTGTCCGCACATGAAACGCATTACCTTGCCAAATATTTTAGAAAGCTTGGTCTATATGCGTGAAGAAGTTTTGGTTGATCGCTCTATGGCGAAAAAAGCAAAACAAGCTGTTGAGCGCATGATTAATTTGAAAACGAATTAGGGTCTATTCGCCCTCATAATAACTGACCCATTTGGTAAATAACTATGGCTGACAAGCAAACTGAACTATTTCCTCCGCAATCTTGGACTGGTGTTGACGATGTACTCATTGTGGGTGGTGGTTTGGCTGGCTTGTTTTGCGCGCTTAAATTAGCACCGCGTCCAGTTACTATTTTAGCTTCTGCCCCAATTGGTAAAGGCGCATCTTCTGCTTGGGCACAAGCAGGTATTGCCGCCGCAGTGTCGCCGGGTGACACTGTAGAAAAACATGTTCAAGATACGATAGCTGCAGGCGCTGGTATAGTCGATGAACACATTGCGCGTTTAATGGCTGGCGAAGCGTCTGACAGAATTCATGACTTGCTAGAATATGGCGTGCCATTTGACCGTGACCTTGAAGGCAAGCTTGTCACTTCAAGAGAAGCCGCTCACTCAGAAAATCGTGTCGTTCGCGTTAAGGGTGACATGGCAGGTCGCGCCATTATGCACGCACTTGTGACCGCTGTAAAAAACACACCAAGCATACGCCTTATGGAAGGCTATGTGGTTGAAGAAATTACCACTGAAGGTAAATATGTAACAGGCTTAATTGCGCGACCAGACGGTGGCAATTCGCCAAAACGCATCATGTTTCCTGCACGCGCTGTTGTTATGGCCGCTGGTGGCTCAGGCCATTTGTACGAGAGAACAACCAACCCAACCGAAGCACGTGGCGGCGGCATTGGCATGGCCGCAAGAGCGGGGGCAACAATAGCTGATCCAGAATTTGTTCAGTTTCACCCAACCGCAATTAATGTCGGCAAAGACCCATCACCGCTAGCCACAGAAGCGTTGCGCGGTGAAGGGTGTACGTTACACAATTCTGCTGGCGAGCGTTTTATGTTGGCGCTAGACGACGACGCAGAAATGGCCCCACGCGATATTGTTGCGCGTGGAATTTTTGCAGAAGTAGAGGCAGGGCGTGGTGCATTTTTAGATTGTACAACAGCAGTTGGCGAACATTTTAAAGACGAATTTCCAACCGTTTATGGCTATTGCCAAGATGCTGGTATTGACCCAGCTAAAGAGCGTATTCCAGTTATTCCTGCCGCACATTATCATATGGGCGGTATTTTAACCGATGCTGATGGGCGTTCAACGCTTGACGGCCTATGGGCTTGTGGCGAAACGACATCCACAGGCGCGCATGGTGCTAATCGCTTAGCGTCTAACTCGTTGCTTGAAGCTGTGGTTTTTGCCAGCCGAATTGCCAACAACATTTCGGGGTTGTTACCCGATCCCAAAACCAGTCCTTGGAAAGATAAATCTGGCATAAACCCAGATGCGCAAACGGCTGATGATGATGTGGCGATGAAAAAGCTTCGCTCTATTATGAGTTCAAAAGTTGGTGTGTTGCGTTCAGGCGAAGGAATGACGAAGGCTGTTATTGAGATTGATGAACTTGAGCGCAACAATAATTCTTCGCGGTTTGTAAATACTTTAACCACTGCTAAACTTGTGGCGATTGCTGGTTTACTACGTGAAGAAAGCCGTGGCGGTCACTTTAGAACAGATTTTCCAAAAGAGCGCGATGAGTGGAAACATCGTACTTTTATTACATTGAAAGAAGCTGAAAAAGAGATTTCTAAAATTACGGGCAAACCTGAAGCAGTTTTACAGGCACAAAATTAGGATATTATCTTGGCACGCAAAGACACAAAATCCATTGCAGCTTTGCCTGCTCATTTATCACCAATCTTGATTGAAGATGCTGTTAGGGCTGCTTTGCTTGAAGATTTAGGTCATGCTGGCGACATAACTTCCAACGCAACCATTGCACCGAATGCAAAAGCAAAATGCGTATTAGCAACAAGAGAAAACGGAATTTTATCTGGCATAGAATTAGCAGAAGCTGCTTTTCGTGCAATTGATCCAAAACTAAAATTCACGGCTAAAGCAAAAGATGGTGACCGTGTAAAAGCCAAACAAGTTGTTGCACAAATTGAGGGTAATGCGCGCGCGATTTTAGCGGCTGAACGGGTTGCTTTAAATTACTTAATGCGCATGTCTGGCATCGCAACTTATACTGCCCAATTTGCAGATACGATTGCACACACAAATGCAAAAATTTGCTGTACCCGTAAAACCATTCCAGGTCACAGAGCCTTTGATAAATATGCTGTTAAATGCGGCGGTGGCTCTAACCATAGATTTGGCTTGGACGATGCAGTGTTGATTAAAGACAATCATATTGCTGTTTGCGGCAGTCCTGCAAAAGCCGTGGAACGCGCAAGGGCTTATGTTGGGCATTTGGTAAAAGTCGAAATTGAAGTTGATACGCTTAAACAATTCAAAGAAGTGCTTACTGCTAAACCTGATGTTGTCTTGCTGGATAACATGACCAATGAACAGTTGGTGAAAGCAGTGGCGCAAAACCAAAAAGACAATGGTGGTTCGGTTAAACTTGAAGCGTCTGGCAATGTTAATATTGATACGGTTAAAGCGATTAGTGAAACAGGTGTTGATTATATTTCAACTTCTAAAATAACCATGGCTTCACCAACCTTAGATTTGGGTTTAGACATAAAAATCAAATAGGTTTTGCTCTATTCGCGGGTTAAAATTTTAACGCCAGCCGCGCCAAACATCAGTGCAAATGTATTTTCAAATCATCATCCTTCAAACCATCATCTTAAAATGGTGTATCCAATAACGATTTTTGTCGTTGAAAACAGCAATGCTTAGCCATTAAAAATAATGGGTAAGTTAAAATCGCTTATCATATGCTAAGGGTGACATAAGTTTTTTTCACTTCAATGGTGTGTAATACAGGGTGATTAACCCTTACCAACCCGCAATCCAGGAGCAGGGCGCTCCACCAATATCTCACCACGAAAACGAAACAATGCGGCTGGTCTGCCACCTGTCGCAAGAGATGTCGCACCAGTTGGTTCTACTAATCTGTTTGATTCTACCAAGCGTCTAAAGTTTTGTTTGTGTACCGCGCGTCCAAAAATACTTTCAACGGTTCTTTGTAAATCTAGCAGTGTAAATTCATCTGGCATTAATTCAAAAATTACTGGACGATATTTTAATTTTGAACGAAGCCGCGCAAGTGCTGTTGCTAAAATACGCCTATGATCGTGAAACATGGCATGACCAAATTGAATTTTTGAGTTAGATTTTTCATAGCGACCATCTGCAACGGCCTCCTCTAATAGACCAGCAGAATAAAGCAATTCGTATCGCTCTAAAACGCGTTCCTCATCCCACTCAAACCCACCAGAGCCAAAACTCATGCGTATACGATTTTCGTAACGTTTCTTTAAATGAGGTGTATCCTTTGCACGTTCAACAAGCCACTTATTGAGTGCAGGAAATATCTCCTCATCTAAAATGGCTGGTCGCCCTTTACGCCAATCCTCCCAGGGTAAATGTTGATAGCAATTTTTTAATGCGCCACCAGCATTTTGTATTTTTAAAAATTGGTCATCTTGTATGCGAGTTAGCGCAAGGTATCCAACTGATACAATATGTGGTCCATCGTCTAACTTAATTTTATATCGGCCTCTATCGCCAAACGTATAAAGCTGCTCAACATAGCCAACTCTTAATGCTGTTTGATCTTCAACAAATTGCCGAAGGCCAATTTCCATAGTGCGGTGCAGTGCTGGGTCAAACGGACCATAGGGTAGGGCATCTGCAAATATTTTATCTGGGCCTGGCACACGCAACACACATGGATTATCATCAACGATTGCAATGATCGCTGCGTTTAGTCCAATTTCAATTGCGTTTTGTGACGACATTTATCTACTTTTTTTGTCTGTTATATTTCTACCTGTGTCTAAAAGTTTAAAACGTTTTAAAAAATTTGCTTGGGCTAATTGAGCAGGCCAAGGAAAAAGTGGCAAGCCATCGGGTGAAATACCTTGTGGGCGTCCAAATATCTTTCTAGCTTCCTCATCTTTAAAGCCAGCCAAATGTGTGGCTTCTAAATAGGCTGAAACAATGTCTGCTTTTTTGATTTGTTTTTTTAATGCCGCAGATGTTTTAGCAGGCAAAGAAAACCGCAAATGAATTGCTTCTTGTAGTCTATCTTCAACTGCCGAGTAATCTCCGCCCATGACAGCTTTAAAAGGTGAGATCATATCGCCGACAACATATTCAGGTGCATCGTGTAAAAGGCAAACCATTTGGTCTTGCAGGCTTAACGCTGGTGTAAGGCGCAAATGAATATCCAAAACTAATATAGAATGTTGCGCCACAGAAAATGCATGTTCACCGCTGGTTTGCCCATTCCAGCGTGCAACGCGTGCAAGCCCATGCGCAATGTCTTCAATTTCTACATCTAACGGCGAAGGTTCAAGTAGGTCTAGCCGCCTACCTGATAGCATTCTCTGCCATGCCCTTGCTGTTGGCGATTTTGTGAAATTAGTTTTAGGAGCCATAAATCATTCGCAATTTTAAATCTTGTGAATGACTTTAATGGACTTTTGTTTCTAACCAATCAAGTATTTTAAAACCGTAAATTAAGTTAAGTTGGCCAATTAAATTTGGCCCATTCTTGAATGTGTAATTTAATAGCAGTTGAACCCGCTAATATTGAGCCATCATCAAGCACTGTTGATGCCGCTTTATCCATGCGGATTAAAGCTATTGCATTTTTGTCAGACTTGCTGACAATCTTGCCAACGGTTTTGCCTTTAACAACAATTTCAGTTCCAATATCTGGCATGTTTGCTTGAGAAATAGCACTAATAAATCGCTTTCGTGCCGTACCTCTGTGTTGCATTCTAGAGACGACTTCTTGGCCTATGTAACAGCCCTTTTTAAAATCGACGCCACCAAATTGATCCATCAAAGCTTCATGAGGAAATGTATCTCCAAAAATGAAATCTGTGCCGCCACTTGGCATGCCATGAAGGTTTCTAAGTGCAACATACTCACTGTGTTCAACGACACTAAAGTCAGCAGGAACACGATTAATATAGGCTCGTGAACCCAATTTATTTAAGCGTGGATCTGGCACACAAATGCCATCTACTTCGATTGTTTTTATTTCTTCTATCTCGCCACCAAATACAGCAAAGACTTTAGTTTTTTCAGAGACCTGAGAGACTTCTATATCAGCCCGTAATTTATAAAATTTAAGCTTATGTAAAAAATCATCAGACATAGATTTATCTATGTCTAACATAAATCCATCGACAGACTTGATGATAAAAAAGTCGAATAAAATTTTGCCCTGAGGAGACAATAAAGCTCCAAATGTAATGTCACCAGTGTTTAAATTTTCAACATCGCAAGTCACCAATCCGTGCAAAAAAACAACGGCATCGGGGCCATTAATGTTTATAAGGATTCTGTCTTTTAATTCGCAAAATTTAGTGTGGGTCATTGTTGTTAAATATCTATTCGTGTGGGTATTACAAGCACTCGCAGTACTAATATATTAAAAATATAAAAACAGATAACATTATGTGTTTCTAAGTCGTTTGATATTAATCACCTGCAACGAAAAAGCGCCACCGACCTTTAGGTGTAATTCCGATTCTATAAAAAATATATGCGCCAAATGATTCCATTTCTTGATAATCACCATACGTCAGCAATTTAAATAATTTCACCCTTTGCTGTGGCGTTAGTTTTTCAAGCGAATAAGCATAAAAATATGGCCATACATAAACTTCTCGCTCTGTACCTTCATCAATTAATACAAAATCAGATTCCAATAATTCGGCTATAATCGCTAAAAGTTCATGCCCTTGTGGGTCGCCAGAGATTGATTTTAAAAATTCGATTGGATCGCCTTCGAAACCGCCAAGAGATAACATTGTCATATCGTTGCCCGTTCCAATGAAAGGTCGAAATTTCTCTATGTCGCCTGAATTGGCCACCTCTAAGATCAATTCACGCATTTTTCTGGTTGGAAAAGGCAATGTACTAAGATCAGAATGTACTTTTGGCGAAGCTAAGGGTTTGTTTGTATTTTTAAGAAGGACATCATCGTCTGTATTGTGCTCTATAGTGTCATCAGTTTCATCAATGATGATATCTTTGTTGGGATCTGAAATCTCTATTTCATCCCCATGAGGCATCTGCGTGTTTGGTGGAATAGCTTCAATGATTGGCGTGTCACTATTGGCAGAAAATGCGCTGTTTGAAAATAAAGTGGCAGTCATGAGTAAAGTGCCAAATACACAAACAGAAACGAGCTGCTTCAATAAATCAGTTCTGATGGAAATTCCAACCATATGATTTTAGTGCCTATATCCTCTATTGATATTTAATAAAAAGATCGTAAGCACTTAGATATAATTGTCAAAGTGATTTTTTTAAAAAAGACCAAGCGCTTTTATAACGTGGTGTAATAAATGGCATATGTCGTGAAGTTTAGTTCAAAATTACTGAATGGTTTTGTCGCCCAAAAATTCACCATTCGATTCCATAGACCGTATTGAAGAAATCAATTTTGTGGCCTCAACATCGCCCTTATTTGAAGCAAGTTCGTTTAAAGAACCTTCAACCATTGTCTTTGCAAGTAGATCGGCATCAATGCCATCAGCAATCGCTGATTCCCAAGCTTCTACAAAGTATTCACGTGCTATTGATTTTTTTTCTTCAAGTATCAAGGCGTCAATATGATCGATTTTTTGGCTATTCATTTGCTAATTCCACTTACTGCGATTTATACGCATACCGAGCATTCTTTTGTTGTTAATACATTTAGAACAATAACAAACAGATTGGAACGCTTGATAGCCGTTAGCAGGGCTAATTGTGTAGAAATGGTTAATGCTAGAGAATTAATTGTTAATTAACTGCCATATCTAGTTGGAATTTCGGTAGCCAATTTTACGCCTTCACGCAAATGTTCTGCGGCGGCTTGTGATGCCGCTGGCGTACATTCTCTATAGATTTCTCTATAACCTCTAAAGCCACGATTAAAGCGGGCGGTCATAAGTTCTTTTTGCTTTTTAGTTGGGGCTTCTGCAACAACAAGTGCTTGCATTTCATCGCGCCATTTTTGGCCTTCATTTGCACCACAAAGGGTTCGTAAATAATGCAGAGACCCAAGCACCTCAGATAATTTATTCAATTGGCCACCATAGGCAGGGGGCAAAGTTCTAATGTTAGATTTTTTTGGCTTAACAGCTTGTTCAATATTCTCGCTGGTTTTATTCTTTTGAGCAAAAGCAGTTTGCCCATAAGAATAGGCAACAACACCAACCAATACGGCGAAGGTAAATTTTATTAAAAAAGTTGACCGAAAAGGTTGCACACCATTACCCTCAAAACATACATTAAAACATCATCAATGAATTACGCAATGAGACAATTTTATACCAATGTCAAATTCAGCAATTCTAATTACTGAAGAATATTCATTTCTGGATGAAAAGCATGGGCCACAAATGCAAAGGTTATGTCATGTGCAGCATCTACCATTTTTCCATTTTTCATTTCTGTAACGACTAAATTCCCAACATCCTTACCTTTGGCTATTATTCTATTGTTAAGCGCAGAAGACTGCCCCGCACTCCAGCTTATAGTAAAACCATCTTTTTCCATGGATAATGATTCCCGCACTTTAGCTAAGGTTAAAATCGAAACTGGCTTACCCTTGCGCCGTAATACAACAACTCTTGCCATCGGATTAATATCTGTTGGAAGCGTTCCTTTATAAAGCGGATAGGGCGCTTTTCGCTCGTCATAATTTGCGTATGGGTTGTTGCCATAAGCTCTTAAATTTGGATTGTTTGGTACAAGCACTTTGCCATTAGGAAAGCGTTTTTTGAAGGAGGCCCAACTCTCAAGACGAGAAGGAGCAATTTTCAATTTTTCACCCGTGTAGTCACCAATTACAGCTTCGCCCGAAAATTGTTGCCACCAACTCTCTGTTTGGCGGTCATACATAAGCAAATCAGATTTTCTCAAACGGCCCGTCGTGCCAAAATCGTGTTTCTTGCCATTAAATTCTGCATCAAAAACAATTGCAGCATTACATAACGGGCAATAGGTAACTGCAAAATTATGCCCACCCACTGTGTCATTTACAATTTCATGCCACATCATAACTTGTAAAGGATAAGCCTTTGCCTCGCCATTGTGAGAAAAGCCAATAACGGGTTCTATATCTTTTAAATGCCCCGCATCGTCTAACTTTATGAACTTAGGTTCATCAATGGAGGGGATACCATCTTTAGGCGGCCCGCCAGATAATACATCCCCAAAAGGAATATTGCGCTTTGTAAAGTCAGTCATCCATTTTTCATTTACTGTCGGCATTGGGTCTGCTTTTGCCAAAATGGATGCCATGCAAACCATTAAAATTGCCAAAATACTTAAAGACAACTGTGCTAAGTTGATGAGCGCGTTATTTGGAGCAGTAACCGCTTTACTATAATTCTTGGAATGAACTTTGTAAGTCATGCATCACCTAATCGTCGCTTTAAGAACATACTTGATTAATGCATGTATAATTATTCAAGACCAGACAAGCTCAATCAACTTTAGGTGAGTGTTTTTGAGTGAGGTGTATCATGAGAGATGTTTTATAAAAGCTGATCTTTCAGTTCTTCTATTATTATGTTCGCAGTGTTCGGGGTCATATCCAATCGATGCAAGTCACGCTTACTTGCCCACATAACATCGGCAGCATCGTCACCAGCTTTTTCGATGCCTTTAAAATTATCAACTCTAAAGACCGCAATGTTAATATGAAATTGTGTGGCGCTATCTTCATTTAGTGCTATCTCTTCATACACTCTAATAAAACTTGCATCTTGCGCCACAAGCGCTGTTTCTTCGTTCAACTCACGAAGCGCGGCTTCTTTAAGTCCTTCCCCAAACTCTTGCCGACCACCTGGCAATGACCATTTATTTTTAAATGGTTGCTTTGAGCGAAGTATTAAAAGTACTTTGCCTTTTGCATGCACAATTGTAGAAACAACAGAAATAGGAAAATTATTCTTTTTTGTGATATTAGCAGTCTTGTTCATAGCAGTATTTCATCTTGAGCATTATTGTCGAATGGCTTAATTTACACATAATAGTTTCTCTTTATAAGACTAATTGTAAGCCTGTGCAGGCATATGTAAGGCGTAATGTTAACAAATAGAAGGTTTTTAGATCCGCGGTTATAAACCCATAGATTTTAAACCCAAGGACTTCAAATAATGTGCGGAAGATATTCGCTAACAGCAACACCTGAAGAATTGGCGAAGTTATTTGAGCTGTCACAAATCGATGGCTTTCCGCCACGCTATAACATTGCGCCCACACAGCCAATTTTAATGGTAACAGTTGGACCTGCCAATAATTTGATAGCACCACTGGTGCGTTGGGGCTTGGTGCCTGCATGGGTCAAAGATCCAGGTGAGTTTTCGCTGCTGGTAAATGCCAGATCTGAAACTGCTGCACTAAAACCCTCCTTTAAAAATGCAATGCGCCACCGCCGAACTCTCATTCCAGCTTCTGGCTTTTACGAATGGTTTAGGCCCGCAAACGCAAAAGATAATAAAGGCAAGCAAGCTTATTGGATAAGACCCAAAAATGGCGGAATAGTTTGCTTTGGCGGCTTGGTCGAAACTTGGGCAGGTGCCGACGGAAGTGAAATTGATTCTGGCTGTATCTTAACCACCAATGCGAACGATGCCATCAGTCCCATTCATCACCGCATGCCAGTTATTATCCAGCCAAAAGATTTCGATCGTTGGTTGGACTGCAAAAACAGCGAGCCGCGTGATGTGGTTGATCTTATGCAGCCTGCACCAAATGATTATTTTGAGGCCATTGCAGTAAGCGATATGGTGAACAAGGTTGCAAACGCAAATCCTGACATTCAAAAACCAGTTGCAGAAAAAGAGTTTGTAACTAAAACTAAAAGCTCAAAAAATGAAGAAAAACCATCCGATCAATTTGATCTGTTTTAGTTAGTTCTAAATGACCTCAGAAATTATATTTTCAAACCTACCCATATTCGTGACAGGCTTTTTGTTAGGCGCTTCACTTATCATTGCCATTGGTGCGCAAAATGCATTTGTACTTCGAATGGGGCTTTTGCGCCGTCATGTTTTTTGGCTATGTCTTTTTTGCGCTTTGTCCGACGCTGTTTTAATTGCGTCAGGGGTTGCTGGCCTTGGTGCATTTGTCGATAAATCACCAGACTTACTCAAGGTGATTTCTATTATTGGTGCGCTTTTCTTGTTTTTCTATGCTTATAGGGCATTAAAAAGTGCGCTAAATCCGCAAGTTATGGAAGCTGCAAAAGAGCAAGCCCCAACATTGCTTGCCGCCATTACAATATGTTTTTCTCTAACGTTTTTAAACCCACATGTATATCTAGATACTGTTGTTTTAATTGGGGGCTTGTCTGCTCAATATAAAGACACCGCAAGATTTATATTTGGAGCAGGGGCGGTGACGGCATCTTTTGTTTGGTTCTTTGCGCTTGGCTACGGTGCGCGATTGCTAACACCAATTTTTGCATCCCCAAAAGCGTGGCAAGTATTAGATGTTATCATTGCAATTGTAATGACTGGCCTTGCATTTTCACTTTTGCGAGGGGCAATTTAGGTTTTAATTATACGATGTGTTCAAAATTTTGATTTTGCCAAAAAAAACCGCCTACTATTTAAAGATAGGCGGTTAACTCAAACGGTAAGACCAGTGGGGCTGAATCTTACTTAGAGCTTCCAATGAGGAATAAATATATAAGTAACCATTATTCATCTTATGTCACCCCCCTTTAAGGGTGTGTGCAAATTTAAAAATAAAAAAAACGCTTATTTTTCAACTGTTATTCATCATTGCCTGTGTTTGCACACCCTTCAGTTGTAGTCGTTTAAATAATCTATTTATTTCTCCTGCGTTGACTATAACTGAATTTTCAGAAATAACTAAAATATGGAAATGACCTGTAAAAATATTATTTGTTCAATAATTATCTGCCGTTAATAGCGGACGGTCGGTTCTTTTTATATTCTTCACTAATATTGATTAAAGATACTGGCTAGCCGAGATGTAACCATCAGGTGAGACGATTAGTTGCGAATATTAGACCGGAATAAATATGACTTACCAAATAAAACTAAAACTCTACAACACGCTGACACGTAAAAAAGAAGACTTCGTACCGATAGACGAAAAAAACGTTCGCCTATATGTATGTGGTCCAACGGTTTATGACTTTGCCCATATAGGCAATGCGCGTCCTGTAATTGTGTTTGATGTTTTAAGTCGTTTGTTGCGTCATGTGTATGGCGAAAAACAGGTTACATATGTTCGTAATATTACAGATGTAGATGATAAAATTAATGCACGTGCTTTACGAGATTATCCAGAACTTCCGCTTAACGATGCCATTGGTAAAGTAACGCAAAAAACGACTGAGCAATTTCATGCAGATATAAAAGCGCTTGGGTGCTTGCCGCCAGATAATGAGCCACGTGCGACACAGCATATTGATGGCATGATCGCTATGGCACAAACACTCATCGACAAAGGCCATGCCTATGTGGCTAAAGGAGAACACGGCAAAGAAGTATTGTTCGATGTCGTTGCGATGCCAAATTATGGCGGCCTATCAAATAGAAAATTAGAAGATCAAAAAGCTGGCGCGCGTGTTGAAGTAACGTCTCACAAAAAGAACGCTGGCGATTTTGTTCTATGGAAACAGTCTGACGATAATATGCCGGGATGGGATGCTTCGTTTACTCAAAATGGGGAGACGCATAACGTTCGTGGTCGCCCAGGTTGGCACATTGAGTGCTCTGTCATGAGTGAGGCTCACTTGGGCAAGACGTTCGACATTCATGGCGGTGGTTTAGACTTAATTTTCCCACATCACGAAAACGAAATTGCACAATCTTGCTGTGCCCACGGCACTGACAAAATGGCAAACATTTGGATGCACAACGGCTACCTTCAAGTAGAAGGTAAAAAGATGAGCAAGTCCGTTGGTAATTTCGTGACGATCAACGACTTGCTAGAAACGACAAAATTCGGTGGCCGCAAATGGTCTGGCGAGGTTCTTCGCCTCGCAATGCTAATGACACATTATAGAGAGCCAATTGATTTTAGCATTAAGCGGTTGGAAGAGGCTGAGAATAACCTTGATCGTCTTTGTAGAAGAATAAAAGCTTTTGATTTTGAACGAATGGGTATGCCAGACCGAGCCGTTCAAATGTCTTCAGTTGAAATCGAAAAAGCTGATCCAGCATTTGTGTCTGCATTAATGAATGATATGAATGTTTCAGAGGCTCTTTCAATTTTGTACGGAATTCACGATGACAGAACTGTTGCAAACTGTTTGAACTTAATGGGGATTGATTGGCGTTCTTATGCTCGAGGCAAGAAACGATTTGATTTCAGACCTACTGTTGAAAATAATATAATTGATGAATCAATTATTCAACGCCTTGCTTTCATCAACGATAAAAACTGGGCAGAAGCTGATCGCATTCGTGATGAACTTTTAGAGCAAGGCATTCAGCTTAAAGATGGTAAAGACCCTGAATCTGGCGAGCGCACAACCACTTGGGAAGTGAAGCGATGAATTTAACTTGTCTGCAATATTGCTGTAAAACATGTGAAGAACATGTCGGGCAGTCAGCCCGCACCAATTTTATGTTTTTTGTAGCAGATTGCAGAGCAATCTTG
>NVRK02000007.1 GCA_002400845.2 Hyphomicrobiales bacterium | reverse complement strand
TTGCAATGCACCAGGCATGGTGCCAGCGGCACACATCGCAACTGTATCTTTTGTAGAAACACGCTGAACAGCGCCAATGACTTGCACATCACTTGGTAGTTCACCTGCTTGTTCGACGCTTGGAGCGGCGGTTACGCTAGCAACGGTTTCAAACCAATCGGTGCGTATTTTTGGATCGTGACCGTCAAAACTTAAATCGCCTAGACCTGCACTTACTTTTTCAAGCGTTACTTTTGCATCGCCAACAATTGGTAGCGCACCATGTTTGGTTGCATCATAACCAGTTAAGTTTATGGAAATGAGTTTGCGATCTTGTGCACTAAACACAGTCCATGACCCTGTTGTAAAATCTTGGAAACGTGTTCCAACACCAATCACAAGGTCGGCCTTAGCGCATAATTCATTTGCACAGGCTGAGCCTGTTACACCTGGCGAACCAAAGTTCAATTCATCTTCAAAGCTTAGACCGCCCTTGCCAGCTTGCGTCTCAACAAATGGAATGTTGTGCTGCGCAGCAAACGCCGACAAAGTTTGTTCTGCACCTGAATATAACACGCCGCCGCCTGAAACAATTAAGGGACGTTTTGCTTTTTTAAGGGCTTCAACAACATCTGCTACTTCACGCGGATCTGGTTCAGGTCTTCTAATACGCCATACTTTTGGTTCGAAAAAGCTTTTCGGATACTCATAAGATTCTGCTTGAACATCCTGACAAAATGCCAAAGTCACAGGACCTGCATTTGCAGGGTCGTTCATAACCGCCAGTGCGCGTGGTAAACAGGTCAACAAATGTTCTGGTCTTGTTATTCTATCAAAATATCGACTGATGGGTTTAAAGCAATCATTGACCGACACAGTGCCATCATCAAAATCTTCTATTTGTTGTAGCACTGGGTCTGGACGACGATTTGCAAAAATGTCACCTGGTACAAGCAGTATTGGAATACGGTTCACATGCGCTAAAGCTGCTGCTGTTACCATGTTCAAAGCGCCAGGCCCAATAGACGATGTTACCGCATGCGCGCGTCTGCGTTTTTTAGTCTTTGCATAAGCAATAGCAGCATGACACATGGTTTGTTCGTTTTGACCGCGCCATGTTGGAAAATCATCACCAATGCCATGCAAGGCATCGCCGATACCTGCAACGTTTCCGTGGCCAAAGATAGCCCACATACCTTCGATAAAGCGTTCACCATCTTCGTTCATCTGTACGCTTAGCCATTTCATCATGGCTTGCGCAGCTGTCAATTTAATCGTGTTCATTATTTTACTCCCATTGCCAGAGAATTTACTTTTGAACGCGCTTCATCCCAAACATCACAAAGATGAGAAAATCTGCCCGTCATTTGTTCTATAGCTGCTTCATCGCTCATTTCACCCTTTAGCCATGCTCGTGCAGCATCCCCAAAAATTGTGCGTCCTACAGCAAATCCTTTTACCAACTCAAAGCGTGCGGCAACATCAAAGCTTGCAGCTAATTCTTCTTGTGGCGCATCTAAACCTAACACCACAATTCCGCGTGTGTGTTTGTCATGCTTTTCAATTGCTTTTACAACTTTTTCCCAAGCGGCGTAATTGTCTAACGGTTCTAGCTTCCACCAGTCTGGATAAATTCCAGCCTCATAAAATTGATTGATTAAAGTTGGATTTGTATTTGCTGTAACGGGGCCAACTTTTGATGGAATGATTTCTAGCAAGAATTCTAATTTGTTACGCCTTGCACTTTCAAATAGACGTTTAACTGTATGCTCATGATCTGCTCGTGTTGCGGCATCATCATCAGGGTGACAAAAGCACAATACCTTAACAACGTTTTCGCGAGCCCATTCGTTTAGGCCACCAAAATCTGACCCAATCTCAGGCTCTAAAGTTAAAGGTCGTGAACCTGGCCATTCAGTTGGGCGACCAATCCAAAGACCACTGCCAGAAGCTGCGTGTAGAGCCGCTTTGCCAATGCGGTTGTCACACAAAATGCCATAACCTTCTTTATCGCCTTTAACATTAAGCGCTGCTTTCAAGCATAGCTCTTTAAATGCGCCACCTTTTTCTAGGCTATAGCCATCCATTTCTTCAAGTTGCAAACGATGATCGAAAGCAAAAGTACGAATAGAACTCCAGTCGCCAGCATTACGGGTGTGCCGTGTTGTGGCCCAATGAATTTGTTCTAACTCAGCATCGTTACGTAAGTCTGGTTGCACCAAGCCGCGTTTAAGGAAGAAATCTAATTCTTCAATGCTTGGATATGCTGGTGTACATCCATGCCTACTAACCGCAAATGCGCCACATGCATTTGCGTATTTTAGTGTCATAGGCCAATCGGCGCCATAGGGATCGTCGGCTTCCATCCAGCCTTTTAAGAGGCCTGAGAAGAAGCCATCGCCCGCTCCCAAGACATTAAAGACTTCAATTGGGAAACCCTCGCCCGTTTGTCCACCATCAAGGCTGTCTGGAATTTCGCTTTCAAATGCAGATGCGCCATCCGCTCCGCGTTTGCAGACAAGTGTTGCATTAGAAACAGCGCGTACTGCGCTTAAAGCTTCGAGCGTATTGGTTGAACCGCCAGCAATATGAAACTCTTCTTCGGTACCAACAATTAAATCAAAATAATGTAAAGTTGACAACAATTTTTCTGTCACCTGTTGGCTTTCAACAAAACGACTTTCTCCATCTCCATGACCAGCCATTCCCCAAAGGTTAGGACGATAATCGATATCGAGCGCCGTACGAAGTCCATGTTTGCGCGCAAGCTCTAGTGCTTTAATAACGGCGGCTTCTGTTTTTGGGTTAGACAAATGCGTGCCAGTCACCACAACAGCTCTGGCAGATTTGATGAAGTCTTCATTTATATCATCTTCGCAAAGCGCCATGTCGGCACAATCTTCGCGGTAGAATATTAATGGAAACTGTTCTTCATCGCGAATGCCTAAAATCACTAAAGCAGTTAAGCGATCTGGATCAGTGACAACACCATCTGTACAAACGCCTTCGCGCTTTAATTGCTCAATAATAAAACGACCCATATGTTCATCGCCTACGCGAGAAATTAATGCTGTCTTCAGGCCTAAACGTGAAGTGCCGCAAGCAATATTCGTGGGCGAACCACCAATATACTTTTCAAAAGATCCCATGTCTTCTAAGCGGCCACCAATTTGTGCCCCATATAAATCTACGCCTGCGCGCCCGATGGTAATTACGTCCAATGCTTTGGCCATTTTTATTCTCTCATATTTTAAAATTGTTGCAGGAATGAACGACTGGTTGCAAGATCCGATAAAACGGAGCCTGTATTTCGTGGGTCTCGTTCTTGCTCTATTGTTATATAACCGCCATATCCGCGCTTTTCTAAAAGTTCGTATATGCCTTTATAATCGATTTCGCCTTGCCCAATTGGGCACATGACGCCTTTTGCACAGGCATCAAAAAAGCGAATTTTTTTGCTCATTACCTCTTCGTAAATTGAGGCATCAATATCTTTAAAGTGTATGTAATCAACCTTATCCCAATACGTATCAAGAGTCTTTATTGGGTCCATACCTGAATAGAGCATATGGCCTGTATCCAAACATAAACCTGCTAAAGTTGGGTCTAAATCTCTTACAAGCCTTTCCAGTTCGTCTTCAAATTCTATATACCCACCTGCGTGAGGATGGATTACGGTCCGCACACCAAATTCATATTGAGCGACGCGGCCAATGGCATGAATGTTATCCATCATATTTGACCATGCTTCATCAGAAAGCCGAGGCGCACGCTTTGAATGTCCAGCAGCATAATCTCGTTCATCATGGCCCCAATCCATAACCGTTAAGTATGGCGCATCATAACGTTGCCCCTCATGCTTTTTTGGTTTTGGCAGTGCAGTAATCAAAGTGCATATTTCACGTGTTTGACGTAGTAAATTTATAAAATTTGTTGGTGAAACTAGGTCATCAAATATTGTACCAGCAACGATTGAAAGGCCACGCTTTTCAATTGCTAAAGAAACTACTTTTGTATCAAGCGGCATATATCCATAAGGACCAAGTTCTACCCCACCAAAACCAGCAGATGCAGCTTCATCTAGTACTGTTTCCCATGCAGGAAGGTGAGGATTGTTAACATCATCTACCCCCCAACAACAGGGTGCGCAGGTGATGGTAATTGAGGATTGTGCCATTTGTTAGGCTTCCTTACATGGGGAAACATTAACCGTTTCAAATACCAATTTTTCATGAAATTGATTGTGATATGCTATGAACTCTTTGGTATGTGTTTGTTCCATGTGGAAGGCATGGGCTGCTTCATCTACCCAAGTTTCAACAAATACCAAACGGTTCGCTTTGTCTGTGCAACTGAAAAAATCATATTGTAAACAGCCCTCTTCGGCACGCGTAGCAGATTGCACAGCGGGGGCTTTTTCTAACACTTTATCGCGCGTGCCTTTTTGCAAGTCGAGCGTGATGATAAATTTATACATGCTTACGTTCCGATAATTTCTTCTACACGTACTGCGCGGCCTTCTTTAGCGCTGAACAATGCCGCGTCTAAAATTGCCAATGTGCGTGCGCCAACTTCTGCTGTTACTGGCGGTGGTGTGCCTGCTCTTACTGCTTCTTCAAATGCTTCGTAATAATCATGATAACGACCTTGCTGCGAAGGAATTATTTCTTTCCCAGCTTTTGTAGATAGCTGTCCCCAATTGGCTTTAGGCTCATACCCCCACCCAGACAGATCATTGGCTGGGCGTTTGCCAGCAAAAATATCTTGCGCCTGAATATCAGTGGTTAAAGATCTATAACTTCCTTTTTCACCATAGGCTCGTAATTCACGGGCCTCTATGTAGTTCATTTTAGAAGCAGACAAATGACTATGCGCGCCATTTTCATGGCGAAGTGTTATTGTGAAACCAACATCTGTTAGTCCGTTTTCCATTTCGTGGTGATCCAACTGCGCATCTACGGTAACAACTGGCCCTAAAAGATAAACCATTTGATCTACAACATGACTGCCCAAATCACGCAACAATCCACCAGTTGGGCCCTGCTCAATTGTGTCTGGACTGTCTTGTTCCATGCGTGAATGAATACGCCAAACCTTGCCTAAACGCTTGTCTGCAATCACTTTAAGAAGGGTTTGTAAATCTGCATCGAACCTACGATTTTGATAAACACCAAGCGTAACGCCTGCTTCATTGGCTGCTTTTCCCAACTCCATTGCATCTGCATAATTAGGCGCAAAAGGTTTGTCGGCAATCACGTGTAAGCCAGCATTTATTGCTTCTAAAACAAGTTCGCGCCGAGTATGAGGCGGTGTCGTGATGGTAACTGCATCGCAAACACCCGCCTCAATCATATCTGTTAGACTGGCGAAAATTGGTGTATCAGGCCAGTCAGCGCGAACTTTTGCAATCGTTTTATTTGCTCTAGCAACGATTCCAGCAAGCGTACAGCCTTTTGCCGCGGCGATAAAGGGCGTATGAAAATGCTGCCCTCCAGTACCGTATCCAACAACACCAATCTTCATGATCTAATTCCTATCTTATGATTGTAGCCTTCAACGCATCGATAGATGACTGAATTCCAGCCTCAGTTGACATGGTAAAATCTTCCATTTCTAAGGATACCCAATCATTGTAGCCTTCCATGCCACAAACAGAGAAAAATTCTTTCCACCACTGAAGTCCGTTACCGGCGCCAACCGCAACATAATTCCAAGTGCGATCTTTAACATCGGTAACTTCTTTTGGTTCTAGTAGGCCGTCGATGTCAGCTTTAACACGCTCGATACGTGTGTCTTTACCGTGTAGGTGGTGAATGGCTGAGCCTAAAGCGCGTGCGGATGCAATTGGATCTGCTCCCATCCACATTAAGTGAGAAGGATCAAGGTTCATGCCAACCATTTCGCCGACTTCGTCGCGCAAACGGAACAATGTTCTTGGGTTCCATACAAGCATTGCGGAGAAGTTTTCTAGTGCGTATTTTTCAACGCCGACTTCTGTCGCCAATTTTACCAAATCATGCCAAAGTGGAAAGGCACGATCTTCCCATTGATAACGATCCCATTCAGGCATTTCAGCAGGCCATGATGAAGTACATATCAACCAGTTTGGTACGCTATCGCCGGGAGCTGCCTCTGGGAGGCCAGACATAGCAACTATTTTTTTAACACCAATTTCACCAGCAAGACGAATAGTATCTTCCATCTCTTTGCGATGACGCTTACCCATATCACCTGGATCAAGTGCATTTGCTGAACAATTAAGTGCAGCAATTTGAAGGCCGCGTGCTTCAATTTCTTTTAGTTTGCTTTTTAACAAAGCTTTATCAGCCAATAATTCATCAGCTCTAAAATGTGGAGCTGGAGACCAACCACCGCCAGTCATTTCGACGCCTTCAACGCCAAGCTCGAGACATTTATCGAGCATATCAGTGAATGATAAATCGCCCATTACGTCGGTACAAATTGATAATTTCATTTGAATATTTCCTAGTCTTTTTATTTGTAATTAACCCAAGTTATTTGTAATTAACCCAAACTGAATTTAAGTCAGCTGAACGAACACAATTATCAAGCCAGCGTACACCTTCTGTGCCTGCCTCGATGCCTGGATATTTATGAGTTTTCAAAAATGCTTCGTCACCACGGTTTTTTGCGTCAATGGCTTGGGCAATCCATAGATAAATATTAGCCCAGCTATCACCTAAGCCTTCGGTATGTAACGCACCCATGCGATCTACAGCGAGGCTTTCATCTTCTAGATAAGGCATGCCATGATGTAATATCTGATTAGGCTCACCTTGGATTTCATAGATCAATTGATCTGGACGACTGTCAGTCCATTCAATTGAAGCTTTTGAACCCACAAAACGATAGCGTTGAGAACCCATATTGCCAGCATTTACAGAGGAAACCCATAGGCGTGCACGTGCACCATTGTTGTAATGCATTAGAACTGTTGCATGATCTTCTAGGGGGGCTCTTGTTTTGATGAATGCAGTGCGATCACAAAGCAGTTTTTCAATTTTTAACTTTGGTAACACCACTTCTGAAAGATAATAAAGATGCGTTCCAATATCTCCTAAAACGAATGTTGAACCAGCCGTTTTTGGATTGGTGCGCCATTTAAGAGCCTCACTTGCGCCTACATCATCACCAGCATTAAAGCCGTGCGAATATTGCATGTCGATGATACGAATATCGCCCAGCATTCCTTTTTCAACCATTGCAGCCATTTGACGTACAAGTGGATGACCTGTGAAGCCGTAAGTAACGCCAACAATCAAATTCTTTTTTTCTGCTAATTCTCTAACTTCGTCACACTCTGCAACTGTGAAAAATAATGGTTTTTCACAAATCACATGCAAGCCAGCTTCAAGACACGCTTTTGTAATTTCAAAGTGTGTAAAATTTGGTGTTGCGATTGAAACAACTTCAACGCCGTCTTCAAGTTTTGCTTCTTCTTTAATGAGTGTTTGATAGTCTGCGTAACAACGACTATCTTCTACTCC
The DNA here is from genome assembly GCA_002400845.2 of Hyphomicrobiales bacterium. GTDB lineage: Bacteria > Pseudomonadota > Alphaproteobacteria > Rhizobiales > Rhizobiaceae > Salaquimonas. The sequence continues at coordinate 72,644 of NVRK02000007.1, read as the reverse complement.
TAGATTAATGCCAAAGTCTTTTCCACGCTCGGCATCAAGGTCAAACGCGCCTGCTATTAAACGATAGGTGCCATCACGGGTTGCGCCAGTACGGTGTTTATAACCGACTTGACCTGTACGTCCGCCACCAATCATACCCCAACGCAAAGAGCGTTCGATCAATTTTTCTCCGTTGATCATTATATATAACTTTCTAAATCAGCCATTTATTGGCTTGTTGATGTATTTATTTTAATTATAAATTTTAGGTTTTTCACACATAGAAATTTTTTCAATGCTGCCGCTATCTACGGCTCGTAATGCTGCATCGCCCGTTAAAGTAGCAGCATAACCATCCCATATTGATGGTCCTGTTGCACCGCCTTGACTAGCTGCAACAATCCATTCTCTAAACTCTTGATCGTAGGCTTCTATGAAGCGTTCACGCCAATCTTCAGGTATTGCTTGGCGAATGCCATGAACATCGCTAATAACGGTTGCTGGTCGGTTTGGCAGCGACGCCACTCCCTTTTCACAACTCATTTCACCACGAATGTCGTAGCCATAATTAATATTTACAGAAATTTCGACATTGACCAATGCACCTGATGACATGTGCAGTAAAACTAAGACTGGATCTCTTAAATTTTTATTATGTGAAGATTGGCGTGGAACGCGTACTTCAACATCTGTTATTTCATCATCAAGTAACCAACGTGAAATATCTGCATCATGCACGAGTGTATCGTTTAAAAGCATATCAGAAATATAAAGGCCTTCTGGAACGCTTGGATTACGATGAACAGAACGATACATTAAGGGTGCACCAAGACTGTTGCCTTCAATTACAGCTTTAAGACGTCTGTAATCAGCATCGAAACGACGCATAAATCCTACCTGAACAAGTCGTTGTCCAAATGATACTTCTGCTTCCATCACTCGTAATGCCGCAGCCTCTGTTGTTACCAAAGGTTTTTCACAGAATACGGGTTTTTTTGCTGCAATACATTCTAACAATTGCTCTTCATGGGCAGGTCCCCATGAGCAGATTATAACAGCATCAACCAATTCAGAGCGGATTAACTCACTTGGAGTATCAAAAACCTTTGCGCCATTTGGTGCCGCAGATTGTGCCCGCTCATTGTCTATATCGCTAACAGCTACGACTTGAACATTTGAGAGCACTTCAGTTAAGCGACGTATGTGATCTTGACCAATCATACCTACGCCGATAACGCCTACTTTAAGTGTCATACGTTAGTCCTTATTTGAAGTATTTATCGATGTAGCGCTGCATTTCGCTGCGCATGAATAATCCACTTTCATCTGCTTTTTCTTCCCACGCAAAAACGCAAGCAGTCATGATTCCATCAAAGCCAATTTCAGCTAATGTGCGATAAAAATCATCCCATGGCACTTCGCCCTGCCCGATGTTTAAATGCTGATGCACACGCGCAGTAGAACCTGGAGGGTTGACGATGTAACGAAGACCAGAGCTGGCCTTATGATTAAATGTATCTGCAATATGAACATGCGCTAAAACATCTGCGCATTCGCGAAGCATGGCTACAGTGTCATCACCAAAGTAAAATGTGTGCGGTGTGCAATATAGAAATTTCACATTCTTAGAATTTACTGTGCGAATTAAATCTACTGATGGCTGTAGTGTTTCCACCCAGTCTTCTGGATGTGGTTCGATGTTTAGTTGAATACCTTCTTTTTCAAGAATAGGAACCAACTCTTCCATTGAACGCCACCAAGAATCTTCACAAGCTTCAACCATGCTTCCTGTATGACAGCAATAACACGTTCCTTTATCAGGGTGAGGACCGCGTCCAAATTCTGAATTCATTGTATCTACGCCTAATTCAACAGCGATCTCAATGGCACGTTTCCAATGTCGAACAGCAGCTTGGCGCTCATCTTCATCGTTAGAAGCCCAACGATACATAGGTAGCAAAGTAGCAACACCTACATCTGCATCACGTAGTGCTTTTTTGAAACTTTTCAAACGGTCAGGGAATACACGAGGCGCCTTGAACCATTCAAGGAAGTCTCCTCTTGGGCTAAGTTCCATCCAGTCATATCCAAGTTCTTTTACTTTTGATGGCAACTCTTCTAATGACAAATGACGATGCATAAATGGGTCTATCGCAATTTTCATAACTACTCACTCATATTTTTATTGTTGACAGGAACGCTTATTTGACAATGTCAGCGTTATAATTTTTGTGTCGGTGTGAAAACAAACATACATTTAGGTTTGAATTTCAGCTTCAAGCGCCGCCATTGTTTCACCACCAGCCATCAAATCAGTGATTTCTTCACGAGATCTTTCACCCTTACGGAAATCTGCCGCAATTGAACCACGTATAAGTACGGCAAAATGGTCGCCTACGGCCATCGCATGCATCACTTGGTGTGTAATAAAGATTACCGCAAGGCCACGCTTTTTAGCTTGATTAACAATGCGCAATACGTGCGCTGCTTGTTTTACACCAAGGGCTGCTGTTGGCTCATCTAGAATTAGAACACGCGCACCAAAATGAACGGCACGAGCAATTGCTAATGATTGACGCTCACCACCTGACAAGCCACCGATTAAACGATCACCATCATCAATGCGCGTGATGCCAAAATCTTGAACCGCTTTGACAGCAACTTCATTGGCTTTTTTACGATCATAAATTTTGAACGGTCCCCATCCTTTTGTTGGCTCTACGCCAACGAAGAAAGATCTGCCAATTGACATTAATGGGAACGTACCACCAAATTGGTGTACTGTAGCTATGCCCATATCTGCCGCATCACGTGGACGATTGAAAGTAACTTTTTCTCCGTCCATCAAAATATCGCCGTTGGTTGGCTTATGCACACCGCAAAGTGTTTTAATAAGCGTAGATTTACCAGCACCATTATCACCAAGAAGACAAAGCACTTCGCCTTTGTTTACTTTAAGTGAAATGTCGTGAAGTACATCGATAGGTCCAAAAGACTTGTCCACATTGCGTAATTCTAAAACGGGTTTGTTATCTGACATTTTATTACCTCACTTCTTTTTCTTGGTCATCATGGTCAATGCCATATGTCTAAAGCTATTATTCATTAAAACTGCAGCCAACAGCATTACGCCGATTATTAAGCTTGACCAGTTTCGATCTATGTCTGTGAAATAAATACCTTGATTAACAATCGCAAAGGTTAGCGCACCAATGAATATACCAATGATTGAGCCAAAGCCACCCGTTAACAAAACACCACCAACTACGATTGCAACGATTGTGTTAAATATATAGTTCATCCCGCCAGAAACCTGAGCCGAATTGAACAATATTGCGCCACACATGCCGACAAAGGATGCACTTGTGCTTGATAAAACAAACAGAGTTATAATCATTTTGTTGGTTGGAATACCTGCATTGCGAGCACTTATTTTGTCGCCACCGATGGCATATATCCAATTGCCGTATTTCATTTTGTGAACGACAAATGCGAAGATTATTGTCAATGCAAACCACCAAATGATAATTACTTGATAATTACCACCAATCAATTGGCCAAAAATTGTTTTAGCCCATTGTGGCGAATCCAATGCAACGCTGGCATTGCCCGTTATTAATACAGATGCGCCAAGAACAAAACCTTGAACAGCAACCAAAGTACCAAGTGTTATTATGAGAGACGGTACAGTTGTTTTGACACTTATTATGCCGTTAATCAGGCCAACCAATACACCAATGGATAGTGAAGCAACAATACCTACTATAATTGGCAGCTCATAATAGCCAGAGATAATAGCAATGGTCATTGACCCTGCAGGTATCATGGCACCGATTGAAATGTCCAACTCGCCTGCTATCATAAGCAATCCAACAGGCAGTGCTACGATACCAAGGTTTGCAGCAAAGTTAACCCAGCTTGCAGCACCAAACATTGTTGTTAGATTAACGCCACCAAAGATAACATAAAAGGCTATCACAGCTATGAGGCTTAAAATGGCTCCAAATTCTGGACGCCTGACGAATGAACCAATAGAAAACATATTCATTATTCTACCCTCACTTCTTTTTCTTATTTGAATAGGAAAGCGCTAATTGACGAAATTTGTCGTTAGCCATCACAGCAATTAGGAGTAAAGCGCCAATAATGATACTTCCCATATTAGGGTCGATATCTGTGAAATAGATGCCTTGGTTTACCATGGCAAAAGTAATAGTCCCCAGCACAATGCCAATAACTGAACCTGCACCACCGGTTAGCAACACACCGCCGATAACCACACACATGATTGAGTTAAAGATGAATGCTTGGCCACCTAACACTTGTGCACTTTGGTAAACCAAAACTTGTGATACCCCAACGAATGCTGAGCAAAAACCACTTAACATAAACAATGAAGTTGTTAATCCAGCAGTAGGAATACCAGCGTTACGCGCACTTATGCGGTCGCCTCCCAAAGCATAAATCCAGTTACCATAAGGTGAGATATGTAAAAGGTAAAAAATAGCAACTACAAAGGCTATCCACCAAAATATTGTTATTTGGAACATGCCACCAATGAATTGACCTAGAAGGTAAGTTGTAGTTTCGCTAGGAACAATTGCAACACCAGTGCTGCCGACTAGCCAAACTGTTAGTCCTAAGGTCAATCCCATGACACCAAACATGGTCGCAATCGTAATGATTAGAGAAGGCACACCTGTGCGGTTAACTAAAACTCCGTTTATAAAGCCAATGAGCAAGCCAACCCCTAGCCCAGCGGCTATGCCAATATATTCTGGCGCGCCATAGTGGCCTGAGATAATTGCGACTGTAAGTGAGGAAGCTGGGATAATTGCCCCAACAGATATATCTAACTCTCCTGCAATCATTAATAATCCAACAGGAAGCGCGATTATGCCAATTTCTGCGGCAATGTTTAGCCAGCTAGAATAACCAGCAGGCATCAAAAATATCTCACCTGCAGCTAAAGCAAAAAAGACGAAGACCGCGAGCAATCCCAAAAGCGAACCCGCTTCTGGGCGTCTGATCAATTTACCTAGGGCTGTCGACGTATTTTGAGTATCCGAAGAAACTGCCGAGGTGTGGGTTATATTTTTTGTATCCATTGGTGCCTCTTTTATGGAACCTCTTTTATTGGTCATATCACCGGTAGATTATACCGAGCGTAAAGTTGCCCATCAATATGGGCAACTTTTTATTTTTTTAATTAAAAAAGACGCTTAGCGCGTGCCTTTTTTAACGCCTGATTGTGTAGCAGCAACATTTGATTTATCAACAATGCCTGGGCCCGTTAATATTTCGCGTGTCGGAATTGACAGGCCATAATTGACATAGCCGTTCAAGATTGAAACAGCCATGTAACCTTGGTGATAGCCTTGTTGGTCAATAGCGAATAATTGCTTACCTGATACAATGTTGTTCAAAATTGTGGCATCCATATTTACGCCGCCAACTTGAACTTTACCAGACTTACCTGCTTGCATAATGCCGTTAATTGCTGAGTTAGCATCAACGTTACCAATAGTGTAAACACCGTCAACTTTTGGGTTTTTCAAAAGATAAGCTTTAACTGCTTGTGCTACTGCTGTTGCACTACCAAAAGATGTTGCAGGAAGTGGAAGCGTTGCAGCTGTACCGCCTATGTCTTTCGCACCTTTGCCAAGGCCGTTACAGTTAGCTTCGATGTTAGCAGCACCTGGAAGTGTGTTGATGCAAACAACGTTTTTAATGCCTTTATCTGCAAAATACTTAGCAGCGCGTTCACCAGCTTTAAAGTCATCTGAACCAACATAGTTCATAGCACCTAAACGGTCAGCAGCTTCTAGGCCACCAGCGTTGTAAATAATTAGTGGAATGCCTGCCGCAACAACTGCTTTGAAAGCTGGGTCCATTGCTTCTGGTACCCAATTTGGGCCAACAATTGCATCTGCGCCTTGATCGATCGCTTGACGAATCAATTCAGCTGCATCCACACCTAGGTTATCATAGTTTTGTGGGCCAAGCCAAGTTACAGAACCGCCTTGCGCTTCTACCACTTTACCAGCATCTTCTGCGCCACGCTTAACAATTGACCAAAACGGATCGTCTGGTTTGCCACCAATTACAAAAATATTTGCAGCCATAACTGATGTTGAGACTAGAGCAATAATTGCTGTTGTTGAAACTGTTGCTAAAATACGACTAAGGGTTTTCATTCGATTTCCTCCATTGTCTCATTTTCAGAGGGACATTTGCGTCACCGTGTAAAATGAGATCTTTAAAAATAGTACGCCCCTTATTATCGCAAAATACTCTCATTTGAAATAAGCAAATGAGATAATTGTTGCAAAAGTCTCATAATGTGTCATTCATAATGAAATAAACCTTGTGGGGAGTTTGATAATGGATAAACCAACAATCGCTAATCTAGCGGCAGAGGCCGGTGTCTCAGTTTCAACTGTAAATCGAATTTTAAGTGGCACTGCGAAGGTAAGTGGTACCACGATGCAACGTGTCCAAAGTGCCGCGGAAAATATTGGGTTCTATGGAACTGGCGCGATTAAAGATCGTTTACGAAAATCTGTTCCTAATTATCGTTTAGGTTTTTTATTACAGCAGTCGGACCGTGATTTATATCAGTTGATAGGTAAACAGATTTCCATAGCTTGTCGTGGTCGGACTGATGAAATTGTACACCACGTGATAGACTTTGCTGATGATTTAGCGCCAGACAATATTTCCAAGCGCTTAAAACAACTTGGAGAAGATTGCGATGCTGTTGCTATCATTGCGGCAGATCATCCTGTAATTGGACACACGATTCGTGAATTACAAGAATCAGGTACACCTGTAATATCTTATATTACAGACCAGTCAGCACCTGAGCGTGCAGCTTTTGTTGGTACGGATAATTGGAAAGTAGGATGTACTGCCGCCTGGCTAATCACTCAAATGACACATGGTGAGGGACGCATTGCGGTATTTATCGGAAACCATCGCTACCAATGTCAAGACATTGCCGATGCTGGTTTTAGATCATACATACGCGAACATGCGGCGCGTTTAACAGTAGACGATAGCCGCCCTACTCTAGAAGAAGCAAGTAATTCATATGCGATGGTAAAAGAGCTTTTATCGACTGCTGAAGACCTTGTTGGCATACTAATTGTTGGCGGAGGTATATCAGGAGTCCTACGTGCGTTGAGAGAAGTTCCAGTAGAGCGACGCCAAAAATTAAAACTTATTTGTCGTGATATCGGACCAGAAACACTTAAAGGTCTTTCAGAAGGATTAATTACAGCTGCGCTTTGCCACCCTTTGGGTGCCACGTCTGAAACACTTGTGCTTACAATGATTGAAGCAATTAATGGAAAATCGTCGAATGCCACAATGCAACACACAGTGCCTTTTAAAATCATAACACCTGAGAATATGTGATTTTTTTCGAATCATAAGATTCTTATCAATATTCCTTAAATGTCCTGCAATTTGAAATCAGATTCTGCTACTGGCATGACACTGTCCATTAGGGCTACAGATTTTTGCAACCCTTCATATGAATTAAGTAAAACATCTTCATGCTCTATGGATAGCCAACCATCGTAACCTGCCATTTTAAGGCGATAGCAAAATTGGCTCCACCACTGCGCCCCATGACCAAAACCTAACGTGACATATGACCAACTGCGTGCTGGTATGTCCATTAGTGTTCCATTTTCCAGTAGTGATGTCGTTGCTTGAACCGGCGCATTTAACATCGCATCTTTAGCATGCACGTGATAGATTGCCTCTCCCAATGCTTCGGCTGCAACTAAAGGATCTGCACCCATCCAAAATAAATGAGATGGATCTAAATTTGCGCCCACAATCGGGCCAACTTCGTTTCGTAATTTGTGCAGTGATGGCACGTTGTAAACTAATTGATTTCCATGAAGTTCTAGCGCTATTTTTTCTACGCCGCATTCTTTAGCCAAGGCGACTGTTTTTTCCCAATACGGAAATAGCACTTCATTCCATTGATACTCCAAAATTGTCTGCGTTTCTGGCGGCCATGAAGAAACGATCCAATTTGGCATGCTGTCATTAGGCGCACCTGCTGGCAGACCAGACATTGCGCAAACGGTTTTAATGCCCATTTCACCGGCAACACGAATGGTATCATGCAAGCATTCGCCTTGTGTTGTGTTATGAGGATATAGCGGATTGCCATTTGCATTAAGGCTGATGATTTCTAAATTGTTATCTATAAAAGTTTGCTTAAATGAATCTTGCTTCTCCGTGCTCTTTAGCATTGTCTGTAAATCAAAATGCGGAGCAGTTGACCAACCTCCAGTATTGATTTCAATTCCAGAAACACCCAATTCAACTGCGCAGGCAATTAATTCATCAAATGTTTTTGTGCCAAGACTGTCAGATACAAAACCAAGTTTCATTTGCTAAACTTTCTAAAATCTATTTGTAATTGTTATGTTATTTATAAAGTGCTGGCATTTGCGCGTATTCAATTGCAACGCGTTCGCTAGTCGCTAATGCTTTCACGCCAGCTTCTGCTGTTACATTTGCGCAATAACCATCCCAGCTATTTGAAGCGATCTTAGAAAACTCACCCGTTTGTACAAAGTGCAAGAAATCATTGTTTTGACGTCTATAAGCTTCGCGATAACGCGCACGCCAATCTTGGGCATATTGTGTAGATTTGCTAAGTTTTAAATCTAATGTTGTGTATGTTGGTGAGTTTAGCGAAACAGCCCCCTTCTCGCCAATCAATTCACCACGCACGTCATAACCATAAGATGCGTTATTGTTGATCTCAATGTTTACCAATTGGCCAGCTTGGGTTTCTAGCACCATAAATACAGGGCCAACTTTGTCATTACCACCTTTTGGTGAAAATGATGAGATGAATTTGTACTCACTGCCAAGGATAAATCTTGCTACATCAAATTCGTGCGGTGCAGAATTTGTAATTGCCATATCTGCTGTAAAATCAGCGGCTGGCGTTTCTACATTACGATGGAAGTTATGCATCATTAATGGTTGACCAATAACATTGTTATCCAAAACAGATTTCATCTCTCGATAAGATTGATCGAAACGGCGCATGAAGCCGATCTGAACCATCTGTTTTGTGCAAGCAACTTCTGCTTTGATTATTTTTAAACTTTCTGCGGCAGTAGGCGCCAATGGTTTTTCGCACAACACAGGTTTGTTATGCTCAATACAGGCCATTACCAATTCGGCATGTGTGTGGTCTGGGCTTGCTACAATTACGGCATCGACATCTTTACGCGCGATAACGCTATAAGGGTCTGTCGAAACATCCGCGTCACCACATGCTTTTGCTAACGCTGTTGCGCGTTCTTCGAACGCATCGCACACGACTTGCAATTTAGCGCCTGGCAATTCTTTTGATATAATATCACCGTGGTCTGCGCCCATAATACCTGCGCCAATAATTGCAATTCGTGTGTTCATTAAGTCATATTCCAAAAAAGGGGTTTATAAATTTGATGTTTATTTGTGCTCAAAGTGACCTAAGCCAGCACCACACTGCCTTAGGTCTGTTTCAGCTTGGGAGGGGGCAGCTGAAACGTTGTTATTCGTCTATACTTGCTTGAATTTCAGCTTCTAAATCCGCCATAGTTTCACCACCAGCCATTAGATCAGTGATTTCTTCGCGTGATCTTTCGCCTTTTTTGAAATCAGCGGCAATGCCACCGCGTATTAACACAGCGAAATGGTCACCTACGGCCATCGCATGCATCACTTGGTGTGTAATAAAGATTACCGCAAGGCCCCGTTTTTTTGCTTCATTCACAATGCGCAATACGTGTGAGGCTTGCTTGACACCAAGGGCTGCTGTTGGCTCATCTAGAATAAGCACACGTGCACCAAAATGCACCGCTCTTGCAATTGCAAGAGATTGACGCTCACCACCAGACAAACCACCGATCAAACGATCACCATCATCAATGCGTGTGATGCCAAAATCTTGAACCGCTTTAACCGCAATTTCATTGGCTTTTTTTCTATCAAATATTTTTATTGGGCCAAAGTTTTTGGTTGGCTCAACCCCTACGAAGAAAGAACGACCGATGCTCATTAAAGGAAATGTTCCACCAAATTGGTGAACAGTTGAGATGCCTTTATCCGCCGCAGACCTAGGGTTAGGGAAATTAACCTCTTCACCATCCATAAGGATTGTGCCGCTTGTCGGTTTGTGAACACCACAAAGCGTTTTAATGAGTGTTGATTTACCAGCGCCATTATCTCCTAAAAGACATAGCACCTCCCCTTTGTGTACTTTCAAAGAGATGTCATGCAACACATCAATTGGACCAAAAGATTTATTTACGTTGCGTAACTCAAGAACGGGTTTTCTATTAGATTTAATATTCTTAGACATTGCAATCACCTCACTTCTTTTTCTTTGGAGACGTATGGGTTAACGCCATTTGTCTAAATGTGTTGTTCATCAAAACCGCAATCAACAACATGATACCAACAATTAAGCTTGAAAGGTTGCGATCGAAATCTGTGAAGTAAATACCTTGGTTTACCATGGCGAATGTGATTGTTCCGAAGAAGATGCCAATCACAGAACCAAATCCACCCGTAAGAATTACGCCACCAATTACAACTGAAATAATCGTATTAAAGATGAATGACATGCCTGAAGATACTTGAGCAGAATTAAATAGAATTGTTTGGCAAATCCCAACAAAGGCTGCGCTAAGAGACGACAGCATGAACATGCCAATGGTCAGTTTATTCGTTGGAATACCTGCATTTCTGGCGCTTACTTTGTCTCCACCCATTGCGTACAACCAATTGCCCCAAGGAGAAAAGTGTAAAAAGTAGACGTAAATTGCAGTCATACCTAGCCACCAAAGAATTATTATTTGGTAAGAACCGAAGTAAAAATCACCAAAAACTGCTTTAGCCCATGCAGGTGCATTTAATGCAACAGCAGTTGTGTCGGTTAAAAAGATAGATAAGAAAAGTGTTAAGCCAGCAATAGAAAAGAGTGTTCCCATTGTTACAATCAAGGATGGTACTTCTGTGCGAACAACAATGATGCCATTAATCCAACCAAATGTTGCCGCAAAAAGCATAGTAAGGCCAACACCGACCAGAATTGGAAGTCCGTAATAACCTGATATAATCCCCATAGACATAGAGGCCGCAGGAACCATTGCACCAATGGAGAGATCAAGTTCGCCAGCAATCATTAAAAAGCCAATAGGGATAGCGATGATGCCCAAATTAGCGGCAACATTTAACCAGCTAGCCGCGCCTGAAAAGGACGTGAAAGTTGATCCGCCAAAAACGGCAAAAAAAACAAAAACAAAGACCATACCTAAAAAAGCACCCGCTTCGGGTCTTATTAATAGGCTGCCTATTGACAGATTACGCATTTAACTCTCTCCAATTTATTCACTTAATATTCATTAGGTACGTATTTTATAATTAGAAGCCAACCCAGCATAGACTGGGTTGACTATTTTTAGTTTTGACTCGAAATTAACGAGCGCCTTTTTTAACACCAGCAAGTGCAGTATCAATATTGGACGCATCAATGATCGCAGGACCTGTCAACACAGGATCAGTTGCGAGTTCTGTACCAAAATCAATGTGAGCTGCAAGCATAGATGTTGCTAAAAAGCCTTGAAGGTATGGTTGTTGATCGATTGCCATAGACTGAGTGCCATCTTTAATACGGGCAAGAACCGCAGGGCTCATGTCGAATGTACCAAGTTTAACTTTGTCTGGACCACCCGCTTGTTTAATCGCAACAGCTGCTGCGTCTGAAGCCCAAGCAGCCAAAGTTATAACAGCATCAATTGTTGGATCTTTAAGCAATTCAGCTTTAATAGCCTCAGAAGTAGCTGTTACATTTTGGTCAAGGTTTGCAGGTAGAGGCAAGTTAGTTGATATAGCGCCATGTTTAGCAGCGCCCTCTTTCACACCTTTACAACGTGCTTCCAAGTTTACAGCTCCAGGGCTTTGGATATGACAAATAATATTTTTAGCACCATTTTTTGCCATATATTCACCACCAGCTACACCAGCAACAAATTCATCAGAACCAAAATAGTTGATGCCGCTTACTTCTTCTCTTATTGAAGCGCCTGAGTTGTAGATCATTATCTTAATGCCTTTGGCAGCAGCTGCTTTAAGCGCAGGAACCTGTGATTCTGGAACCCATACTGGAATCGCAATGCCATCTACATTTTGGCTAACCGCTGTATTGATTAGCTGCACTAGGTCAGGGCCAAAATTATCGTAGTTAGATGTTCGAAGATAATTTACTGAACCACCATTTGCTTCAACTACTAATGTCGCATCATCGACGCCTTTTTTGATAAGGTTGAAGAAACCATCTTCAATCGAACCTGCAATTACAGCGATATCAGCAGCTGGTGCAGTTGCAACACTTGCAGTCATAACCACAGCTGCCACTGCAGTGCTTTTCAACATATTTGTGAATAATTTCATCTATACTTCTCCCGAGTTTAGGCTTCACTATGATGCCTATTAAAAACTAGTACTAAGATTTCGAGCACTCAAAAATTACTTATTTGAGCACTTGGAAACCCCACACATTTGATTTTTACTAAAAACTCATGACTCTAAAATTTGATATAGAGCAGAATTTCGTGTTGTAACAATCGTTTATGTGCACTGATAATAAAACATACTTTACATAACGATGTCACTTGACTAAAATCATTTTGTATCATTGTATATCAAAAACTGATATGGTAATGATATGAAATGATATGAAATAATTCTATTTATTTAGGAGTAAGAACTGTGGCAAGACCTACAATTCAAGACTTGGCAGTAAAGGCAGATGTATCGGTCGCGACTGTTAATCGGGTGTTAAGTGGAAAGAACAATGTACGACGTGGTACGATGGAAGTTGTGCTACAAGCGGCGGCTGATATCGGTTTTTACGGTGTTGGGTCCATAAAAGACAGAATAGCTGCAAGCATAGAAAGTTTTGAATTTTCAATATTGCTTATGCAAAGTAATAGACACTTTTATCGCAATTTGGCTACCGAATTACAAAGGGCTGCTGATGATGTTGAAGGTTGTAACGTTAAACTAAATATACATCACATCAACAATTTATCCCCCAATAATGTTGCAGATCATATTTTAAAACATGGTGTGGGTTTTGATGGGTTCGCAATTTCTTCTGCACATCACCCACTAATAATAGAATCGATTGAAAAAGTTGCAGCCACGCAGACTCCTGTATTTGCTTTAGTATCTCCGTTGGTGGCCAACTGCCCTATTGGTTTTATTGGGCTGGATAATTGGAAAGTTGGACGCACAGCTGCTTGGGCATTTCACAAAATGTGTAAAGAACCAGGGAAAATTGGTGCGTTGGTTGGCAGTCATAGATATCGCAATCAAGAATTAAATGAAACTGGGTTTCGATCCTATTTTAGGGAGTATAATGACAATTTCACACTTTTGGAGCCTCATTATACTTATGAGACCAACGCGATTGGTCATGAAGCGACCGAAAAAGTACTGACCGAAAATCCTGACCTAAAGGGTTTGTTTATCTCTGGTGGTGGTATGGCTGGTGTATTGGATGCAGTGAAAAGAGCCAAGTTAGCCGATGACTTTGTTGCCGTAGGTTATGAGCTGACAGAGGTTACTAAAAATGCTTTGCTTGAAAATACATTGACTATGGTCATTTCTCACCCACTGCGTGAGGTAGCTCAACAAACGATCAAAAGCTTAATCAACGCGAATAAATCAGATGGTTTAGCCCGCGACCAAACTTTTATGTTGCCATTTCAAATTCATACAAGTGAGAATATTTAGCTGTAATTTAACGCAAAACAGTGCGTTAATTTATAATGGTCATTATATATTAACGCTGTTATTAGTAGCGTTACACAGAGACAGATTTAAGAAGTTTTGATTTGCTCAATTTTGATTTAGGGCCGCTCATCTCAATCTCTCCCCTACGCATTGTATAAAATGTATCAGCCAAGTTGTAAGCAAAGTCGAAATATTGTTCCACAAGTACGATTGCCATATCGTTTCTATTTCGCAATATTTCTATGACGCGCCCAATTTGTTGAATAATATTGGGCTGAATGCCTTCAGTTGGTTCATCAAGCAAAAGAATTTTTGGCTTGGTAATAAGAGCGCGTGCGATGCTTAATTGTTGCTGTTGTCCGCCCGATAAGTCACCGCCTCTTCTATTTTCCATTTGTTTTAGAACCGGAAAAAGTTCAAATATTTCATCATCAATGTGTTTTTCACCTTTTGGTAAACAGGCAAAGCCAGTTTCTAGGTTTTCGCGAACTGTTAATAGAGGAAAAATATCACGTCCTTGTGGCACATATCCAATGCCCATTTGGGCTAGTTTAAAGGGCTCACTTTTTCCTACATTATGACCATCGATCATGATGTCGCCATTGCTGCGTGGGTGAACGCCAGAAATCGCTTTTAGTAAGCTTGTTTTACCAACGCCATTGGTTCCCATTATGCAGGTAACTTTGCCTGTATGAGCTGTAAGGGAGATGTTATTGAGAATTTTTGATTGTCCGTAATGGAGATCTAGGTCGCGTATTTCTAACATTCTATCTTCCCAAGTAAACGTCGATTACAGATTCGTCATTTGTAACATGGTCGATACTTCCTTCAGCCAACACAGACCCTTCATGTAAAACAGTTACACGACATTCTAAACGACGTACAAATTCCATGTCATGTTCCACTACGACCACTGCTCGTGTTTGGGCGGCCTTCTTTAAAATATTTGTTGTATGCATGCGCTCTTGAGGCGTCATTCCAGCAGCTGGCTCATCGACTAATAAAACTTTTGGGTCTTGTGCCAGTAACATTCCAATTTCTAGCCATTGCTTTTGTCCGTGTGATAACTCACCAGAAGTACGTTCCAACTGTTCATGCAAGCCGACCTCCTCTGCCAGAACTTTAACGCGTTCAAGGTCTGTATTTTCTAATCGATAAAATAATACATCCAGTGGCGATCTACTCTTTTTGAGTGCCATTAAGAAATTATCAAACACGCTTTGATTTTCAAAAACAGTGGGGCGTTGAAACTTACGTCCAATGCCGATGCGTGCTATTTGGCTCTCAGATAATCGTAAGAGGCTTTTTGCAGGTGTGCCATACAACACACTGCCATTGTCTGGTTTTGTCTTGCCTGTGATAATGTCCATCATGGTAGTTTTGCCTGCGCCATTTGGACCTATAATTGCACGCAATTCAGCACTGCCAATTTGAAATGACAAATTGTTTATCGCTTTAAAACCATCGAATGAAACCGATACGCCTTCCAATTCTAATAAGGATGCTTCTTGCATTATTTGCTCTCCTCATTTACTTGCTTGCGCACTAAGCGATCAAACAATCCACCTAGTCCAGATGGGGCGTATAATGTAATGGCAACAAAGCCAAATCCCAATATTACCAGCCACCAATCGATCCATTTGATTGTGTAGAACCCAAGAGAAATGTTAGGTATTTGTCCGCCGGTAAACCAACTGGATATTAAGGTTACGCTTGCGGCCCCTATGACTGCACCATAAATGCGCCCTCTTCCACCAATTGCTACCCAAACTGCCAAGTAAATAGAAGCAATGGGCGCAATTTCTGCTGGGTTAATAATGCCTGCTTGTGGGTAGTAAAGTGCACCTGCAATTGCTGCAATAATAGCTGTAATGACGAATACCAATAATTTGTAAATTTCAACCGTATATCCAAGATAGCGCACGCGTGTTTCATCATCCCTGATGGCGCGAACAACACTTCCAAACTTTCCAGATATTAGCCAATTAGCAATAATATACCCAAGTCCAAGTGCTATGGCAGAGGCCCATAAAAACCAAACAGAAATTATATCTTGTGAGACTTCGGTTAGTCCTGGTATGTTTTGAAGGCCAGAAAGACCGTTATTGCCTCGTAAACCACTGTCGTTTTGGAATAGATAAAGCGAAAGTGCGAGTGTCATTGCTTGAGTTAAGATTGACAGATAAACACCTGTCACACGAGAGCGAAAAGCTAAATAGCCAAATACAAAAGCCAAAAGCCCAGGTACTAATATGACTAATAGTAATTGAATAAGTAAACTGTCAGCGAACATCCATATCATTGGAATTTCGGAACCACCAACGACACCAAAAATTTGCGATCCTACAGCGTCCCTAATTTCATTAGGTGTTGGCGGCAACGGTGCGTTCACCATAGAATTAATAACGATGTCTTTTGTTCTGGCAAACATGAGCCACATGCCGACCATATAACCACCAAGGCCAAAGAAAGCAAAATGTCCAAGAGATAGTATTCCGCAATATCCCCAAACCAAATCCATTGCTATTGCAATTAAACAAAAACAAAGTGTCTTGCCTAATATTTTGATGAAGCTGGTTGATACCAATCCAACGCCAAAGCCTTCTGACAAAATGGTCATCCCAATTGTTAGTATGGCTAAAGCCGAAAGAAATATAAGTACCGATGGGTTTTTATAAATAAAGCTATTTTTGAATGCTGTTTTCATCAAATTAATCCCCTTAATCCCCTGCCGCACGGCCTTTAAGAGCGACAATTCCCTTAGGCTTAAATTGAATGAATATAATGATGAAAATAATCATGTAAGTTTGAGCAGCAAGTGTGTTTGATGGGTTGAACCATTCGATGATTTTTTGCAGTCCACCAATCATACTGGCACCTGCTAAGGTTCCCCAAATATTGCCAACGCCCCCAACAACGACTGTCATGAAGCTTTGTACGATATAGCCCGAACCAAGTTCGGATGTGACCTGCGCAAATAAGCCAATCGCCACTCCCGCAATGCCAGCAATGCCTGAGCCAAGTCCAAAGGTGAGCATGTTTATTTTATCTGGATTAATTCCCATGGAGGACGCCATGCGCGGGTTTTGTGTTACGGCTCTTACTTCAAGTCCCAGGCGCGTTCTTTTAAGAATGAATAAAAGTAAAAACAAAAATGCAAGCGCAAGAAAAAATATTGCAACTCGAATGTAACTTATTGAAATAATATCGTTGATGACCCAAGAGCCGCCTAACCAATCTGGTGATGTTAGTGGTCTGGCCTGCGTTCCAAATATGTTTTTGGCCAATTGTTGCAATGCAATTGAGATGCCAAATGTTGCCAATAAAGTTTCAAGTGGACGATGCATTAAGTGGCGTATAACTAGGCGCTCAAGCGCAACACCTGCTGCGAAAGCAACTATAAATGCCAGAGGCAAAGCAATTATAATGGATGCTGTATAATTTGGAACAAATTGTTGAACGACATAGCCTGTATAAGCGCCAATCATTATAAATTCGCCATGTGCCATATTTATAACGCCCATAACCCCAAAGGTAATGGCAAGCCCAATGGCGGCTAAAAAATAGATCGATGCCAATGACAGGCCGTCTAAACCCAGATCAATAAAGCTGAATACTTTAACACGTGCGTTAATGGTGTCTAAAGTTTTTTTCGCTGCAGTTGTTACTGTTTTGTTGGTCTCAATGTATTGATTGAAAAATACAAATTCTTTCAAACTCTTTGCACGTTGTTCATTGGTAACAAAATCTGGAACAGCGCCAATTTTAACAAGGGTTTGATACGCGATAATTCGAGATTGTTCATTGTCTAGAGTGCTTGTTTTAATTCCTGCGATTTCTGAATTTTTGATATTTGCAATGAGTGACTTATCACGCTCTTGAATGCTAATTTGCGCAGGCGCTAATTTGTTTTTTACTAATATATCATATGCTACTTGCGTAGATATACTGTCTCCAACCTTTAGTATTTTAGCAATGTTTTTATCTTCTGGTAAAATTGTAGAAACAGCGATTTTTGTTTGTAATATTGGGTTAAGTGCGGCTCGCACATCTACATTCGTATCGCCAGCAAAACCATTAATAGCCTTAATACGTTTTGTTGGGTTCTCATCAAACCGTATTGTTAAAAGACGCTCTAACCGTAACATACGGGCTTTTATACTTGGCAACGGTTCTTTGTTTATTGTGGCACGTAACGCATTTAAATGACTTGAATTAGCATCACGTTCTATGGCTTTTAGCGCTGCTAAGCGGCGATTTTTGTCAATGTCGATTAATTGAAATTGTACAAGTGTTGAAGCAATAATACTTCTAACGCCACTGTTAGGCTTTAATTGTTTTAGCTTATTTTTTGGTTCTAAGCCAACAATTTCACCACTCGAAATGTCTATAAGTTTTATTGGGGTGCTGTTTTTATTATTGATATAAAAAAACTGTTTATCGGACTTTCGTATCCATACCTTTTTAGCGCGCCACTTTTCTAGAAAAATAGGCACTTCTTTTAACTTGCTATCGATTAATGATTTTAACACTGGTTGGAGCGTTTTTCTTGAAGCGCGCTCTACAGCTTTGCTATTTTGATTGAGTATAGATTGAAGATCATTTTGTTGTGCTGAAACAGAAAGTACAGAAACAAAATAGACTACAAGAAATAAAAATGTACGGATCATATAACTATCTTGTAAAAGTGGGACATATAAATGGGGCGTCCGCAAAAGACGCCCCACTTTTAGTATCTAAGAAATACTAGTTTAAATCTAGTAGTTAGATTTGATTTGCACACAAGATTTAGTTTCTGTGTTGTACATACCACATTTCAGATCTTTCCAATCTGACTTCAGCACTTTAGATTCGGCTAAGAAGTCAGTCCAAGCATCACCATTTACTGGCTCAGTTTGGCTGATAATATCAAATTGACCATCTGCTTGGATTTCGCCAATTAGAACAGGTTTTGAAAGGTGGTGGTTGGTTAGCATTTCTGCTGTGCCGCCAGTAAGGTTTGGGAATTTTTGGCCGTACATTGCGGTACGAACTTTATCCACATCCGTTGTGCCAGCTGCTGTCACAGCATTTACCCACATATTGAAGCCAATGTAATGCGCTTCCATTGGATCGTTCGTTACGCGCTTATCGCCCATACGTGCTTTCCAAGTTTTGATGAATTTAGCATTTGCAGGAGATTCTGCTGATTGGAAATAATTCCAAGCGGCAAGGTGTCCAACTAGGTTTGATGTGTCTAAACCAGAAAGCTCTTCTTCACCAACAGAAAATGCAATAACAGGAATGTCATCCGCAGAAATTCCAGCTGCTGCTAGTTCTTTGTAAAAACCAATGTTTGCATCACCATTGATTGTTGAAATAACGCCAACCTTTTTGCCATCTGCTCCCAAGGCAACAACATCTGCAACAATTTTTGACCAATCTGAATGACCAAATGGTGTGTAGTTTACAAAAATATCGCTCGCGTCAATACCTTTATCTTTTAGGTACTGCTCAAGGATTTTGTTTGTCGTACGTGGATAAACATAATCTGTTCCAAGAAGAGCAAATTTCTCTACGCCTAATTCTTCTAAAAAATAATCAGTTGCAGGTATGGCTTGTTGATTTGGCGCTGCGCCAGTGTAGAAAACGTTTTTAGAAGATTCTTCACCTTCGTATTGAACCGGGTAGAACATTAAACCATTCAGTTCTTCAAGAACTGGAAGTGCAGATTTACGACTCACACTCGTCCATGATCCGAAGATCACATCAACTTTTGATACTGTCAGAAGTTCGCGGGCTTTTTCAGCGAATAGTGGCCAGTCAGAAGCTGGATCAACGACAACTGCTTCTAATTGCTTGCCGAGTAAACCGCCTTTTGCATTTTGTTGATCTATAAGTAGTTCTACTGTGTCTTTAAGTGTCGTTTCAGAAATCGCCATCGTTCCTGATAATGAGTGTAGTACACCAATTTTTATAGTATCTGCAGCCATTGCCATTGTGGCAGATACAGTAATCATACTTATAGCAGCCAATGCTGTTAAGTGTGGGTTTGCTTTCTTAGTCATTTATTCAACCTTTGCGTATAATTAATTTCATTACTCAAGGCTAGTTGAGTTAATTATATGAAGCGCAACATGATGAAGTTATACCCCTGCTAATTATAGCAATTTACATCACGCCGCACCCAACTAAAAATACGCTAATAAGAAATTGCGTTGTTGTATGCTGTTAAAATATATATACAGTGGTGCAATAAATGCACCACGAAAGACTTACCTTGAGACACCTTTTGAGCTTGAAATATGTTGATGCCGTTGCCCGAACGCGGTCAATTCGCGCTGCGGCGAAGACTGTTTCTATTACACCCTCTGCATTAAATCGAAGGATTATCGCTCTTGAAGAAGAGTTAGGTGTTGATTTGTTTGAGCGCAATTCTAAAGGCGTTCGACTTAACAGTGCTGGCGAATTATTTGTTCAACATATCAGAAGTCAGATTGCAGATTTAGAACGTGTAAGGTCTCAAATTGCTGATCTTAAAGGCATGCGTTTGGGGCATATTAGAATTGCCGCAACGCCAGAAATTGCAAGGTATTTATTACCATTACAAGTTCGAAAATATCGTTCAGAATTTCCTGGTGTGACATTCGAAATACAAGTAATTGAACGCTCTGAAGTCGAAAATGCTCTCACATCTCAAACTTGCGACTTGGCGATGAGTCTTGAACCCAATAATACAAGCGAATTTCACGAAATATTAAATATAGGACAACAAATTCACGCCGTAATAAGAACCGATCATGTTTTGTCTAATCGGACTTCGCTACGTTTAACAGAATGCCTAGAATATGACATACTATTACCTATGCGTGGTAATGGGCTTCGTGAAGCGCTTGAAACTGCAAGTAGTAAAAAAAGAATCAAAATTAGTCCAATCATTGAATCCAATGATCTTCATTTAATTCAACAGATAATAAGCGAAGGTGATGGCATAGGATTTACGGTTCCGTTTTTTATAAACTCAAGAGACTTAAAAGAGAACGTTTGCTACGTACCGCTTGATTTAAAAGAAGTTGCGTTGGTAAAAGTATTTATTGGTCAGTTAAGATATAGAACTCTACCCGTCGCTACAGCTAAGTTTGTTGAAAACATTAGATTGTTTTTTGAGGAATAGTTTGATGAATTGCATTCAATATTGCTGAGCGCGCGTGCTTAAATAGGTGTTGCTATCGTCCGTAGTTCTTTAAGTTGTGTCTACAAGCCGTTGTATAATAAGTATTTTATGTTTGTTGAAAGTTAGTAGTGTTTACCGTAAACTGCAATGTCGCTTATGAATTTGGTTAGTATCGTTATGAAAACTATGGTTGGCGGCTAACTGAATAAATAGGCTAACATTGGGTGATGGCGGCGGCATATATTTAAACATCACCGCTCGTCGTAATTTCTCGCCCTAGTTCAATGGCACCGTCAATTTGATTGAGCCACCATACGAATAGTAATCATCAATGCCTACGCCGTCGTAGAAACTAGCGGCAGATAGGCTCCAGCCCATGGCATTGGTAGTTTTAACCCCTACTGTAAAGCGCGCGCGAAGTTCATCCGTATTAGTTGATGTTCCCTTCGACGTATTATTGTTTCTAACATCGAAATTATAAACGCCGCTAATGCCAAAGTTTGGTGTGATAATATTGCCATTATCAAGTTTCACTTGTTTGGAAAATACTGGGCCGAACCGAAACTCTCCAGTAGAGATTACCTGCTCTGGTATTTTGTGGTTCAGGCTATCTGTGTACGACTTTTGAGATTCTTTATACCAAGTTAAACCAATTTCTGGGCGCACTGTAACAGTATCATGTTTGTATTCACCCGTTAATTTTCTGGACAACATTAGGCGCTCAGTTTCAAATTTATCTGTGAAAGTTCCAATTGGGGATATGTTATTTTCAGAACGACCATAGCGAATGCTTGCTTCGTAGTAGAGTGTTTGATCTTCAAATTTACCCGCAATATAGGGGCCGATCATCCAGCCTCTACCATCGACTTTAGAGCCATTAGAAGAATCAGTTTGGTCAGACCAATCAAATTGACCAATAAGGCCAATGATATTTTGATCGCTCACAAAATAATGCATGCCAACATACCCAGCCCAAAGTGAGCTTTTTGCATCCCCATTGTTAGAGCGTGAACCATAAATTTCTGTCCATATACCCCACGAACCAGCAAGACTTTGGTTTTGAAGGTTTGTACTCTCAGTACCGTCATTGCCTTCTAAATTATGTAAAGCTTCATTGTTCGTTTGATTATTGGTTTGATTGGTTCGTTGAAATCCGAGAATATTTGTATTCTCGGCATTGTAATTATTAATTTCAGAGTTACCCAAGGCTTGTGATGTAATTTCTCGATTTAACGATGTGTGGTTTTTTTCGCAGTTAAGATTTTCGAACGTGACGTTGAAAAGAAATACTTTTGTGCATGTTCGTTACCATTAATTTGCAACAATCCTAATGGGCCACCTGCTCCATTACTCTGCCCAACAATTTTTTCAATTAAACTTGGTTGGCTGTTCAATATATGGGTTGAACGATTTTGAAGGAATTTTCGAACTGTTTCTTTGGTTGTTTCAACCGTTACTTTGCTAGTAATTGTGGGGGCTGGTGATTTTGTTGTTGCGATGATAACAGTATCTGTTACTCCAGAAATGCCGATTTCAATTTCATAAAGCGGGCCATTTACGGTTGCACGTGCTGTGAAACGAACGCCCATATAGTCTTGGGCTGAAATTGATGCGGAATCTGCACCTCTTTGCTCTAATATGGTGACATCGAAATAGCCACAACCAGTTTCGATTCCAACAGCGGTTATGGACGGATATTGCAAATGTATTTTGGAATTATGCCAAATCGCACCACCCGCTAATAAGGAACTGGAGTTTACATCTAAAGCTACACTAGCATATTTCAGTGTAGTAGAATTAGACTATTGAATAAAAAAATATCCTTTTGGCTCATTCGCGCTAGGATTTTCTAAATATACAGTTCCTCAAAAGCATGGGCTTTGGGAATTGAAGTTAAAGATTGGCCGATAAACACCAAAATAAATTTGGTTTTCATTAAAATTTCCACACAATTAAATTTCATAACTTACAATCCCCAACATTATTGTTTTGTGTTTGCTAAATATAGATATCAACAAACAGTTTTAAGTAGTCTTTTCTCTAACGACCCTCCCGCCAGTGCCAATGAGGTACTTTTTAAGAAGAACTATTCTGTCGAATTTTGAACGGTGGGATTATGTTAATTAAATTCCACTGGTTGGATAGAATTTGACTGATGAAGCCTCTGGTTAATCAACGAGATTCGCCACAGGCTCCACCATTTAATTTGTTTATCAGCGCCCAGTAGTTCCAGAGATGAGGTTTGCATTTGCACTCAAACCTGGTGTTCCGCGTTTAAGATGGCATGCTCCGCCCGGATTTGTTTCAAAGGTCCACGAATCGCAACTTGAGTTTTTGAAACAGGCTTCTTCACACTGCGCTACGTTGGTTGGACGCGGATTTAGTAAAATCCCAAGATCACCACCGGCACGATCTTGCTTCGGATTCCAATCACCTTTAATACACACCGAACCGCCAAAGGTCCTCGTATCCTTTGTGAAGTGATGACATTTATAGCCTGGTCCACCGAACGAGCCGCCACCAGACAAGCGAAGGATATCCCATTGACCAGCTTTTTCACAAACTTCTAGTCCTATAACGGTTAGGTCACCCTTTTTCTTATCGTGCTTGCCAGAAAGGCTGATCTCTGCATATTCCATCAATCTGTAGTTGCTCGGGCACGAGCCATCGCTTTTTGATATCTTTATATCAGCCGCATATGCCCCTGTTGCCGTAAGCGCAACACCACATAAAACAGTTCCAATTAGACCAAACTTTCCCATAATAAATCCCTTTTGTTTGTAATAAATTCTCTAAATTTCCCACGTAACATCGTATTGGTGAGTTATACTTGGAGTAAACTTCAAATAACTGCACACCCAGCACACAACTTTACAGTTACTCGAAGATACAATAACTATTAATACGCGCAATAAGAACTAGCCAAATGAGTAGCCACCCCTAGTCATCTGACTAGGGGCAACTGCTTGTTTCTTAGCCAATTGATTGATAATGAGAGTTTTGTGCCGCTTACTTGGAAATTATAGTTGGGGAGTTGTGGGGCGCATTCTATAATTCCACGCAAGATGACACGCACAATTATTCACGTACGCAATTAATCATTGTGTTTTGTAAGTAGTATTTGATTGGATATATATCTGTAATGATAGCAGATGTATCCAAACATGCAGTATTGGGGAGTGCTGAGAACATGTCCTATTTGTTCTGGAATCCAATTTCGATCAATATGCTTATTGAAATCATATTGGCTTCGTTAATAGCGATTTACTTTACCTTTCGGTTTTTTTCATCTTTGTGGAAGAAGAAAGTAAGTCGCACCGATTTTTTTCTTTTCATCACTTTTGTCAGTGCATTTCTAGGAATATTACTACAATTTTTACCCTATTCATTACATCCCTATTATGCCAATTACGCGATGCCATGGATTAGCGTTCCAGCTGTTTGCGCTTTGGCTGGCTTTATATTATTTTCATTCAACTTTCAACGTAAGCAACAAGCACTGTCTTTTGGAAACTTGTTTCTTGGGACTGTATTTTTAGTACAAATCGGTATTGAGATTTATGTCGCGCTTGCCCGGCATCAGTTGTTGCAAGATGGCGTGGTTGAATATCGTGAAGCCTGGATATTTATCCCCATCGGCATGGGGTTTTTTGTTGCCCACATTTTTTTTATGGATCGCTTGATAACCGCCCTGTCGTACGAGAGACAAAAGTCGTGGCTGAAATCGATTGGCCCAGCTTTGTTGGCAATAATCTGGCCTCCGACCCAGTTAAGCCATGATGCAGCAGCAGCGCGAGCCTTTTTTTATTTGTTGCTTGTGCCGCTTGTTATGGGACTGACCTTGGTTGGTAGAAGTTTTGGTCTCATCGACTGGAGACTGGCAGAAATACTAAATTGTTGGTTTTTCTTATTCACTCTTGCCAGTTTCGCGTTAGTCTATTTGAACTACATTCCGGAGCATTCTTCTTTCAAAATAAAACTCGTAGGCGTAACCCTCGCCGTTGTTCTTACGTTAATTAGCGGGACGGCTTGGTTGGTCGGATCGGTCTATATGGATGCCTATGAAGACAAACATCGGTTGGCAGAGAAAACTGCAATCAGATTTAAGCTGGAGAAGAATGGAAGCTACAGCGTGGCGCGTACTCCTTATCAATTTGATTTGAACTTTGGTGATCGCATTCAAGTAGATGATACTCCTGTTCAAATGCCTTTTGACTTTCCCTTTTTTGGCAAAAATTATTCCAATATCTACCCTCACAATGGTGGAATTATTGGCTTTAACCAATTGCCTCGATGGCGTAATATTCAACATCAATTTGGCCCCCAACCCACCATCTTCCTCATCACTGCCGAATTGCAAAAATATGAAAAACATTTAGATAAAACGATCGGTGAGCAGTTCCAATCTGGTATGTTCATTAAGAAAGAGGTAGGTAAAGTAACTGTTACATGGCGTAATGTTGTCTCTGTCTTTTCTCCAAAGGATAAATACAGTTTCCAGTTGAAACTATATCCAAATGGTGTGATCGATATGGTCTTTGCCGATTTCCCAGAAAAGCCACTAACGGATTTTTATCATGCTAATGTCGCGCCCTTAATAACAGGAATTGTGCCAGCATTTTATGAAAGACGCATCAAAGAATTACAGTTTGCTTCTGGTCTTCCGTATAAAGCAGCATTGGGCGAAGGGATTGTTGAATATAAACGCCTCGGGCTTCTTAATTATCTCAATAAAATCTATGAGCCGATAGCCATTTTCATTCTTCTGTCCAGCTTGGCAATTCTGATTATTTTTCCGCGATTCTTCACTGTCAGTTTGGATAAACCATTGCAAAACCTCATTCAAGGTGTGCAAAAAATTCTTGATGGCAAGCTGGCAACTCCCATAAAAATTTCTTATCGGGATGAAATTGGATATTTGGCCTCATCCTTTAACGAGATGGCTATGGCACAAAATGAGTTAATCCAAACGTTAGAAGATAAGGTCGCCACAAGAACTGCTGAGGTAAGTGAGTATGCTGATAGAAACGCTCGCCTTGAGGAAAGAAACCATCTCTCTAATGAATTACATGACACAGTGAGCCAAACACTTTTTTCAGCAAACCTTATTGCTGATTCCGTACCTGCATTGTTACAGAAAGATCCTGATCGGGCCTTATTGGCGCTAGGTGACCTAAAGAATCTCAATAAAGATGCCCTCGCCGAAATGCGGCAACTGCTTTTGGAATGGCGTTCGCATAAACTGTCTGCTTACTCTTTAAGAAAATCACTTGAAGAATTAGTCAAGGAGACTGAACGCAGTGAAGCTATTTCTGTTATTCTGGAAATTGAATCCAATATTATTTTACCTGATTACATTCAGCATACATTTTATAGAATAGCACAGGAATGTCTGACTAACATTTCTAAACATTCAACTGCGAAAAATGTTGAAGTCTGCTTCATTTGTCAACCCAATCATGCATCGTTGTCTATCTCAGACAATGGGTGCGGTTTTGCCCCGGATAATGTTGTAACTGGCAGTTTGGGGCTGTTAATTATGAAAGACCGTATGAGCAAGATTGGCGGGAAACTTGAGGTAACAAGTGATTTGGCCAAAGGTACGGTTGTAACAGCGATATGGATTAGCAATGACACAGAGTAAAATAATTCGCATTTTATTGGTCGACGACCATATGGTTGTGAGAAAGGGGTTGGCACTGGTCCTTGGCGAAGTGCCAGACATGGAAGTTGTTGGCGAAGCCGAAAATGGTGAAGAAGCTGTTTTTCTAAGCAAAAAACTCAAACCGGACATCATTTTAATGGATGTCAAAATGGAAGGCATGAGTGGTAAACTGGCCACTCAATTAATTGTAGAGCATCATCAAAGTGTTCGTATTATAGGCCTCAGCACGTTTGCAAATAGAGATATTGTAGAAGGTATGATTGATGCCGGTGCGTGCGGCTACCTTATTAAGGATATTTCTGCCGCCAATCTGACTAGTTCTATTCGTCGTATATTCAGCGGAGAAATACTCATTCCAGATGGGTTGCTTGAAGCCACTTATAAACAAAACGAGAGTGAACTTAAATCAAAGGCAGTTGAAGAATTCGCCCTGTTTGGAAATCAACAAAAAAAGGTACTGGCCTTTATGTCAAAGGGTTTTACCAATCCAGAAATAGCTGAAATGTTGGGCGTATCAGTTTCTACTGCGCGTTATCATGTTAGTGCAATTTTGCGAAAACTTGATGTTTCAAACCGTTCTGAAGCAGTTGCAATCGCCATTAACTTTAATCTTATTCAGCCTGAGGATTTTTAGTCCTAATTATTATTACCAAGACTATCGGGCTATTCTGCCCTAGTTGAATGATCTTGAACGCTTAAACTAAAGGGCGCACTAAAATGAAATTTTCAACTGTCCGCTCAGGCCATGCCTAGTGGAACTTGGGAAATATTGACCACGATAAACCGCCCAGATTTGCATACCATTGTTTTTGGACAACATTGTACCGACGTCCAGAATAAGGCCTTCTTTTTCCTGTCCGTTCGATAATGTCTGTTTTCCTAGATATCCAAGACCTCGTGGCTGCACAGCATTGGTACTAATTGGTCCAGTTAAAAAATTGCGTCTGTATTTGGTATTAACAAATACTGTTAGTGAGCTTGCGTCTGACATATCCCATTTTGCACCAAGAGCAATGCCAACTTGGCCAATTGCACGGCGATCTTCAACACGGCTAAATGTTATGTTGCCAGGTCCAGCTCCAGTTTCAGAAAAGGAATTTACGGATAGATATTCATAATCGAAATCAACAACTGGGCGTACAAAGAAATATTCATTGAGCGGGATCGTAGCACTCGCTTCAACATATGATCCGAAATGATACCCGCTGGATTTAGATTGGCCAACAAGCCCAGTCAACAAATCTGGACGCAAGAGTTTATAGTTGTCACGACCAAAACGCACATGGGATTCGAGAGATATTACGCCTACCTTTGTGCGACCAAAGACATTGGCCTCATAACTGTCTTGGCCCAAGCTTGCCTTAGTTCCAAATCCTGACAGCTTTTTATTGGCAACTTGATTTGATTGTTCGAAGGTCAGATCAATGCCAATGTCAAATACAGAATTAATTCGCTTTTCAATTCTAAAACTCTGGGAATTAATTGTAGTTGTTGTCGCCAAACTACCCTTAGTAGCATCCTGATTAATCGTAGCGTAATAAGGTATCCAAGTCGCTGACCAACTTTTATCTTTGATTAGTTGTTCGGCATTCGCCTCTGCAAATGCTGCGCCTATTAAAACAACATGAAGTATTAAACCCAAGCAAATACGAAACATAACAGTAATGGCCCCCAACCCTAACTATTTAACAGACTAAATCATGTAGCATAGAAGCAGAAAGGCTGCAATAAATACAACCCATGCGAGTCTGGTCTATTTCTTCTCAAAAATGCGTATGATTAACTATACGGCGATAGCTTTTTAGAAATAGCCGTTTACTTATTTCAACGATGACCGGTACACGTAAAGCATGGCGAATTGGATAACAATTATAGTAAGTGCGTTGGGTGGGCTTGGAATAGGAAGCCTGATAACAACCTTGCTTAAAGAAAAACTTGAAACAAAGAAGTTGCGTCTTAAGGAAAAACATTAGGCTTATACAGGTTAGTTGGAAGCCTTTCAAAATAGTGATGTACAATCAACGGAAGAACACAGAGAGAAAGTAGCTTATTGGCATAAGAGAATTGAATTGGTTGCACAAGTTTATGTCTGCGCAACTTACGCGTTTTGGGTATTGCTCTACCCTGCTCTCGCTGATTGTACCAATCAGCTGTCACTTTTAGTTATTACAATGTTGTGAATCTGTACGCATTTTGTGAAACAAAATGTTCTATGGCGGAGAGGGTGGGATTCGAACCCACGGAACGCTTGCGCGCTCGCCGGTTTTCAAGACCGGTACATTCGACCACTCTGTCACCTCTCCAAAGATGCCAATATGTGGTTCGTGGGTAATGCTATATTCTTGGCTGTAATACAAGCCCAATTTTGACCTAATTACATTTATTTTAGAAATAAAAAAAGGCCAGAAAATCTATCCGGCCTTTTAGGGTAATATATTGTAAAAATTGGCTGTTTTGCGCCTTATTCTACTTTTAACTCAAAACTTAATTAGGCAGTTTATCGTCCACGCCTTTAACGTAGAAGTTCATGCCTAATAGAGTGCCAATATCTGACTTCTCACCAGCTTTTAGCCACACAGTACCATCTTGCTTCATGATTGGTCCTGTGAATGGTTCTACAGCGCCAGAAGTGATGTCTGCTGTGGTTTTAGTTGCCATAGCGGCTACGTCATCAGGCATGTTTGTAAAGGGCGCCATAACAACATTACCTTCTGCCATGCCGCGCCATGTGTCTGATTGCTTCCACGTGCCGTCGATAACCGCTTTTGTGCGTTCGACGTAATATGGACCCCAATCGTCAATGATGGCAGTAAGCTGTGTTTTAGGACCAAATTTTATCATGTCTGATGCTTGGCCAAATGCTTTGATACCACGGTCACTTGCTACTTGCATTGCGGCAGTAGAATCGGTGTGCTGTGTAATGATGTCGACACCTTGGTCGATCAATGCTTTTGCAGCATCAGCTTCTTTTGGTGGATCGAACCAAGTGCTAACCCAAACTACTTTTAGTTTAAAATCTGGGTTTACAGATTGAGCGCCTAAGATGAATGCATTGATACCGCGAACAACTTCTGGAATCGGGAAAGATGCGATATATCCCGCAACGCCAGTTTTTGACATTTTAGCGGCGATTTGACCTTGTACGTAGCGGCCTTGATAGAATTTTGAAGAATAAGTCGAAACGTTATCAGATTCGCGTTTAAAGCCTGTTGCATGTTCAAATTTTACATTTGGGTGCTTTTTTGCGGCTTTATTTGTTGGGTCCATATAGTTGAACGATGTTGTGAAAATAATGTCACAGCCATTGCGCGCAAAGTTTTCGATTGGACGCTGAGCTTCTGCGCTTTCTGGAACACTTTCAAGAAATGCTGTTTCAACCGCATCGCCAAGTTCTGCTTCAATTTGTTTGCGGCCTTGGTCATGCTGGTATGTCCAGCCAAAATCGCCTGTTGGGCCAATGTAGATAAAGCAAGCTTTGGTTTTGGCAAGTGCTGCAACTTTTTCAGCTTCTTCTTTTGCTTCGGCTGCTTTTTGAGCTTCCATCGCTTTCATTGCTGTCATTTTTGCGGTTTGGTTTTGATTATAAAGATAATACCCTCCGCCAACGACTGCTATGCCTAAAATGGCTATTAGTATTTTTTTCATATTTTTGCTCCCTGTATATTATTTTCTGTCTGTGGACCGAATTGTGTTTTCTTTATAGTTTAGCGATCTGGAACGAATGATTTTCCAAGAGACGCAGGTGTGTTAATCATAGTCATTCTACGGTTTCTGGCAATGATAACTAACACAATGATTGTTGCAATATACGGCAATGAGGTTAAAAATTGTGCCGGTATGCCAATGCCTAATGCTTGAACGTGGAATTGGGCTATGGTTACCGCGCCAAATAAATAAGCACCAACTAGCAATCGCATTGGGCGCCAAGATGAAAAGACGACTAAGGCCAGTGCTATCCATCCCCTGCCCGCTGTCATGCCTTCTACCCATTGTGGCACATAGACAAGCGACAAATGTGCACCTGCTAAGCCAGCACAAGCACCACCAAACATGACGGCTAAATATCTTGTCTTAATAACGTTGATTCCAAGCGCATGGGCTGATGTATGGTTGTCGCCTACTGAGCGAAGTTGAAGACCTGCTTTGGTTTTAAACAAAAACCAACCCACAGCAAAAACGAGTAATATTGATGTGTAGAAAATAATATCCTGGCCAAATAATATTTTACCAATAATGGGAATATCACTTAGTAATGGAATTTCTATCGGCAACATTTTAATGCCCGGTTGCCCAACAAAACCTTCCCCTATCATACCAGAAAGGCCGAGCCCTAAAATCGTAAGAGCCAAGCCAGTGGCGACTTGATTGGCGACGAGGGTAAGCGTTAAAAAACCGAATAAAAGAGAGAATATTGCGCCAGCGAATACCGCGATTAGAGCGCCTACATATGGGCTGCCTGAGAGTTGTGCGGCAGAAAAACCAGCAACAGCACCCATTATCATCATGCCCTCTACGCCAAGGTTTAATACACCAGAGCGTTCAACAATCAGTTCACCAGTTGCCGCTAGCAATAAGGGTGTTGATGCAGCGCAAACGGATATAATTATGCTTATCCAAACATCTAGGCTGAATCCAAACATTATGTGCCCTCCCCAGATTTAGTTCCTGAGATATTATCAACAGTTTTCACCCATCTAAAACGATAATGAATGAGTGTGTCGCAAGCTAACACAAAGAATAATAATAGACCTTGGAATACTCTTGTCGCGCGGTCTGAAATGCCGAGTGATATTTGTGCGCCCTCGCCGCCTATATATGTAAGGGCTAATATTAAGCCAGCCGCTAAAATTCCCAATGGGTTTAGACGGCCCAAAAATGCTACGATGATTGCGGTAAATCCATAGCCAAGGGATAATTTGTCATCGAGCTTTTCAACAGATCCTGATACTTCTGCAATGCCTGCCAAGCCTGCCAATGCGCCTGAAATTAAGAATGCAAAGATCGTCATTTTTTTCACATCAAAGCCAGCAAATTTTGCCGCACGCGGCGTCTCTCCAATGATGTTTATTTCAAAACCCTTGATGGTTTTAGATAAAAAGAACCATGCTAAGATTACAGCAATAAGCGCAAATACACTGCCGTAATGAGCATCTCCAAATTCATAGAAGCTGGGAAGTATTGCGCTTTCGTTGAAGTCTTTTGTTCCTGGAAAACCCATGCCTGCCGGATTGCGCCAAGGGCCACGTACTAGCCAATCGACAATTTGCTGTGCAACATATACCAACATCAAGCTGGTTAAAATTTCATTGGTGCCAAATTTAGATTTTAAAATTGCAGGAATATAGGCATAAAGCGCACCACCAATCATGCCCATCATCATTACAAGAGGTAAAACCAGTGGCGAGTCCCACTCGTTAAAATAAACAGGAATGATAGCGCCAAACATACCGCCAATAATATATTGACCTTCTGCGCCAATGTTCCAATTGCTTGACCTAAAACAAACAGCAAGACCAACTGCGATTAGAATTAGGGGCGTGGCTTTTACTAAAATTTGTTCTCTCGTCCACGGGTCAATTAAGGGTTCTATGAAATAAGTATAAAGCCCCGTTATTGGGTTTTTACCCAGCAACATAAACATGATTGCGCCTGTAACGAATGTTAGGAGTAACGCAATGAAGGGTGAAAATATTGAAAACGTTTTAGACGGGTTACCGCGTTTAATAAGCTCAAGACGCATTGGTTGCTCCTTTATTAGCGGTATCAGTAGTAGATGTTTGTTGGCCCATGCCACCCATTAATAATCCAATATGTTCACGCGTGATTGAGTGAGCGGGCCCTGCCTCTATAAGTGTGCCTTCGTGCATGACAACAATTCTATCTGACATTTCTAATATTTCATCTAAATCTTGTGAGATTACGAGAACAGCAGAGCCAGACTTTGCTAGATCAATCATGGTTTGTCTTATGCGCTGTGCTGCGCCAGCGTCTACACCCCATGTGGGTTGGTTCACGACAAAGACTGAGGGTTGACGATCGAGTTCGCGGCCCATAATGAATTTTTGTAAATTACCGCCAGATAAAGATCCTGCAACAGGGTCTTCGCCTGCTTTTCTAACATCCATAATATCACAAACACGCTTGGTCGCTTTGGTCACCATTTCTTGCCAAATGTATCCAATAGCGCCATATTTTTTGAAAGCCACTTTGTCAGATTGATGGCGTGTTAAAATCATGTTTTGGGTTAAGGCGGCATTGGGCACTGCACCGTGCCCCAAGCGTTCTTCAGGCACAAATGCCGCTCCTAATTGGCGGCGTTCATTCACATCTAAATTACCAACTTGCTTGCCTCTAATTGAAATTGCATTCTTAGGTGTTGTTGCCTCTCCAGAAAGTAATGAGAACAATTCATTTTGACCATTTCCAGCCACACCAGCAATTCCAACTATTTCACCAGATCTAATTTCAAGATGGATGTTTTTTAATTCTACCGCAAATGGATTGTCTTGTTCTAAATTTGCATCATTTACGCTTAGTAGAACATCGCGTTGTTTTTTAGATTTGCTATTTGTGCGTTTTATATCTGCAATGTCTTCGCCAACCATCATAGTGGCGAGGCTGGCTGCGGTTTCCTTTTTTGGAATGCATTCGCTTATCCATTTGCCATTTCGCAATATGGTTGCTTTGTCACACAGCTTTTGAACCTCATCTAGGCGGTGCGATATATATAATATAGAACGTCCCTCATTCCTTAATCTTTTTAAAGTTACAAAAAGATTATCTGCTTCTTGAGGTGTTAAAACAGAAGTTGGCTCATCTAAGATAATTAATTGTGGGTTTTGTAAAAGACAGCGCACGATTTCAACGCGTTGCCTTTCCCCAACAGACAAGTCACCAATAATGCTATCTGCTTTGAGTGGAAGTCCATAATCAGCGGATAGTTTTTCTGCATCCCTTGCAACCTGCTCAACGCTATATTCTGGTCCAAGTGATAATACAATATTGTCTGCAACCGTTAGAGATTCAAAAAGAGAAAAGTGTTGAAATACCATTCCAACGCCAGTTGCTCGTGCTTGAAATGGCGAAAGCATACTCACTGGTTCTGCTTTCCAGAAAATTTTTCCTGAAGTTGGTTGCAGTGAACCGTAAAGCATTTTTACTAGGGTCGATTTACCTGCGCCATTCTCGCCTAACAAAGCGTGAATTTCGCCTTTTTCAATTTTTAAATTAATTTTGTCATTGGCTTTTAGTGTGCCAAAAACTTTGGTCAGGTCACGCACTTCTAAAAGTGGTATTTTAGTTGAATTGTTATTTTTATTTTTACTCAACACGATACCAGTTCTGTTAAAAGATTAACGCTAAAGACAGTGGAGTCGATAATTTGCACAATGTCCATACTACGATTGTTTTTTAAACAAAAAAAACCCGTCACTCATATAGAGCGACGGGTTCTTTAAATATTGCGTAGTAAGGTGGCCCCACCACTTGTACTAGAGTTTTTTATACGTTTACTGCTTCTTTAAGAGCCTTGCCTGGTTTAAAGCGAGGTACTTTTGCAGCAGGAACATCAATTGGTGCGCCTGTTTGCGGGTTGCGAGCAGTTGTTGCTTTACGTTGTGCAACGATGAAGTTACCAAATCCTAAGATGCGAACATCGGTACCGCTAGCCAAAGAGCCAGAAATACTTGTGAGCACCGCATCTACTGCTTCGGCTGCTTGTACCTTAGTAAGGTCAGCTTTTTCTGCCACTGAAGCAATAAGCTCATTCTTATTCATAAATATAATCCTTTCACGTATAGTGAATGTGATTGTTAAACACGCAGTAAAATCACTTTTTTGACGAGAAATTACAATGTTGATCGTTATAAAAGTTTGAAAAAACCCAAAAAAGTCCCGATTCGGAGGTGTTTTTATAAAAGTCAAACTGATTTTTCCATGAATATCTGTATATTTTGATCGAAAATATAGGTTTATCGCAAATATGATTCGCTATGACAGGGTTGTTAAAGCCAAGTTTCTAGGCTTTTGAGCGTCGATATCAAAAGCTGTAGAATGCCTATGACAGAGCTATCGGTGTGCGTGTTATGTAAAAAAGAGGCCCCATAAATGGAGCCTCAAGATATTGTATTTTCTTATTTGCGCAATTCTGCTCTTAATGCGCTGTAGCTGATTGATCTTTGTTTTGACCAGACAGTTCGCGGCGAGCCTTTGCAGCGTCCTCAGCAGTCCAGGTGATGGCTTTTGGAACACTCACGAGTGCATGTTCTAAAACTTCATCTACACGGCTTACAGGAATAATTGTAAGGTTTCTTTTTACATTGTCAGGAATGTCGACAAGGTCTTTAGCGTTTTCTTGTGGAATAATCACAGTGGTAATGCCGCCACGAAGTGCCGCAAGAAGTTTTTCCTTAAGACCGCCAATTGGTAGAACCCTACCCCTAAGCGTAATTTCACCCGTCATTGCAACATCAGATTTTACTTTAATGCCTGTCATCACAGAAACGATTGTCGTCGCCATTCCAACGCCTGCAGATGGGCCATCTTTTGGGGTAGCACCTTCTGGAACGTGAACGTGAATGTCTACTTGGTCAAATTGTGGTGGTTCAATACCAAATTCAACTGAGCGAGAACGCACATAAGATGCGGCGGCTGAAATAGATTCTTTCATCACATCTCGCAGATTGCCCGTAACGGTCATTTTGCCCTTACCAGGCATTGCAACGGCTTCAATGGTAAGCAACTCGCCACCAACCTCAGTCCAAGCAAGACCCGTAACGACTGCAACTTGATCGTCTTCTTCTGCTTTGCCAAAACTGAATTTTGGAACACCAAGATAAACTTCGATGTTTTTAAGTGTAACTTTGACAGATTTCGTTTTCTCTTTCAAAATTTCAGTAACCGCTTTACGCGCAAGTTTTGATAATTCGCGTTCAAGGTTACGCACACCAGCTTCGCGGGTGTAACGACGCACAACATCCAGTAAAGCTTCGTCATTCACTGAAAATTCATTGTCAGCCAATGAATGATCTTTGATTGTTTTTGGCAATAAGTGACGTTTTGCAATCTGAACTTTTTCGTCTTCCGTGTACCCAGCGATACGAATAATTTCCATGCGGTCCATTAATGGCCCTGGAATATTAAGTGTATTAGATGTCGTTACAAACATAACGTCTGAAAGATCGTAATCTACTTCGAGATAGTGATCTGCAAATGTGTGGTTTTGCTCTGGATCAAGTACTTCTAGTAACGCAGAAGATGGGTCACCTCTAAAATCACTACCCATTTTGTCTATTTCATCGAGCAAAAATAGTGGATTAGATTTCTTCGCCTTTTTCATGGACTGAATGACTTTACCCGGCATTGAGCCAATATAAGTTCTGCGATGGCCTCTTATCTCTGCTTCATCTCTAACGCCGCCAAGTGCCATGCGAACAAATTCGCGGCCCGTAGCTTTAGCAATAGATTTACCAAGCGATGTTTTACCAACCCCTGGAGGTCCTACTAGGCAAAGGATTGGGCCTTTAATCTTTTTGGAGCGAGACTGAACTGCCAAATATTCAACAATGCGTTCTTTAACTTTTTCTAGTCCGTAGTGATCGGCATCAAGAATTGTTTGCGCTTCGTTTATATCTGTTTTGATTTTTGACTTTTTATTCCATGGAATACCAAGCATCCAATCAAGGTAGTTGCGAACCACTGTTGCTTCAGCAGACATTGGAGACATTTGCTTTAATTTTTTAAACTCAGAATTTGCTTTTTCTTTAGCGTCTTTAGAAAGCTTAGTTTTGCCGATACGTTCTTCTAGTTCGCTGAGCTCGTCTTTACCTTCTTCTCCATCGCCTAATTCGCGCTGAATGGCTTTCATTTGCTCATTCAAGTAATACTCACGCTGTGTTTTTTCCATTTGTCGTTTGACACGGCTGCGAATACGTTTTTCAACTTGAAGAACAGAAATTTCACTCTCCATCATGGAAAAGATGTGCTCAAGGCGTTCTTGTACGCTGAAAATTGATAGAATTTCCTGCTTTTCGGCAAGTTTAATCGCTAGGTGAGAAGCGATAGTGTCTGCTAACTTTGTATAGTCTTCAATTTGAGAAACAGAACTTAGAACTTCCGGTGAAATCTTTTTGTTTAGTTTCACATAGTTTTCAAATTCTGCCACAGTTGAACGTGCAATTGCTTCAATTTCAACAACATCTGGTTCTGAATCTTCAATCACTTCGCAGCGGGCTTCATGGAAATCTGTACGATCTGTGAATTGAAGCGCACGTGTGCGGTGCATGCCCTCTACCAGCACCTTTACAGTGCCATCTGGTAATTTAAGCATGTGTAGAACTTTAGCCAGTGTGCCTATTTCGTATAAGGCTTCTGGCGCTGGATCATCGTCGCTCGCATTTTTTTGCGTGAATAGAAGAATGTGGTGATCGTTATTCATCACCTCTTCGAGTGCTTTTATAGATTTTTCACGTCCTACAAATAGCGGAACAATCATATGAGGAAATACTACAATGTCTCGTAAGGGCAGCAATGGGTAAACTTCGCCTGCGCCCAATACAATGCCATCTTTTTCTGTCTTAGTCATAAAGTGCTTTTCCTATTTCGCTTTTCTATACTGAATAGAGTTTTGCGATCATTTATGTCTTTGGTGTTCGTGATAAAACGAATCTAAATTATATCTGCTAATAGTTCATAATTCTTTATATTCTGAATTGTGAACCCAAAACATTCAATTTTTGTACAAAAGTTAAGTTTATCACATAAAAATACCCAATAACGTTGTGTCAATATTTGGTGCTTATTGGGCATAAGTTCAAGGGTATTTTTAAAAACTATGTTAATAAATATTTTAATACCATTCAAAAAAATGGCCCAGTAAAAACTGAGCCATTTTTATAATTATTTTAAAGCGATGCTTTAAGCACTAACTTCTTTGTCTTCACTTTTTTCAGAGTAGATATAAAGCGGTCTAACTTCACTCGTTACAACTTCATCTGAGATCACAACTTCTTCGACACCATCAAGGCCTGGAAGCTCGTACATTGTGTCCAAAAGAATACTCTCAAGAATTGAACGCAGTCCACGAGCACCGGTTTTACGTAGGATGGCTCTCTTCGCGATCTCTTTAAGTGCATCTTCATGGAAGGTAAGCTTAACATCTTCCATGCTGAATAAACGTTGATATTGTTTAATCAGAGCGTTTTTAGGTTCCGATAGAATTTGTACCAAAGCATCTTCATCAAGATCTTCAAGCGTTGCTAGAACAGGAACACGGCCAACAAATTCTGGAATTAGACCAAAACGAACCAAATCTTCTGGCTCTAAACTTTGGAATATCTCGCCAACTTTACGGTCTTCTTCTGATTCTACACGTGCTCCAAAACCAATTGAGGTTTTGCGACCACGGTCTGAAATGATTTTATCCAAACCAGCAAATGCACCACCAGCGATGAATAAGATGTTTGTTGTATCAACTTGCAAGAATTCTTGCTGAGGATGTTTGCGACCACCTTGTGGCGGAACAGAAGCAACTGTACCTTCCATAATTTTTAGCAAGGCTTGTTGTACGCCCTCACCTGACACGTCGCGTGTGATTGATGGGTTGTCTGATTTGCGAGAAATCTTATCAACTTCATCTATGTATACGATGCCGCGTTGTGCGCGATCAACATTATAGTCAGCAGATTGTAGTAGTTTTAGAATAATGTTTTCAACATCTTCACCCACATAACCAGCTTCGGTAAGAGTTGTTGCATCTGCCATAGTAAATGGCACATCAATGATACGTGCCAATGTTTGCGCCAAAAGTGTTTTGCCGCAACCTGTTGGTCCAATAAGCATGATGTTTGATTTCGCAAGTTCCACATCGTCGTCGTTAGCAGTAGAATGTGCAAGACGCTTATAGTGGTTGTGTACAGCAACAGCCAAAACGCGTTTTGCGTGTGGTTGGCCAATTACATAATCATCTAAAGTGCTTAAAATATCTTGTGGTGAAGGTACTTCATCACCTGATTTTACAGTCGTAGATTTATTTTCTTCGCGGATAATATCCATGCAAAGTTCAACACACTCGTCGCAAATAAATACAGTAGGTCCTGCAATTAGCTTGCGAACCTCATGCTGGCTCTTACCACAAAACGAACAATAGAGCGTGTTTTTTGACTCTCCGCCGTCGCCACTGTTTGAAATCTTGCTCATTAATCTTCCTATCGTTTACGCTTCAATTGTTTATGATAGCGTCCACTAAATTATTGTCTTTATTATTAGCACATCATCAAACTACGTAGAAATGCTCTACGCAAGTTAAATCGGTTAAGTGTGATATATTAAGCCGTAAAAAATGACTATAGGCTTAATATTTGTAATTAATGTAACCATTAATGTGATGTTTTAGTGTATAATTGGCCTTTAAAGCTAAAATTAGTTTCAAAGGCCAGATTTATTGCACCCGCGCTATTACTCTGTTTCTGGACGTTTATCAAGTACTTGATCGATAATGCCCCAGTCTTTGGTCTCTTGTGCTGTCATGAAGTGATCGCGATCGAGTGTCTTTTCAACTGTATCGTATTTTTGACCTGTGTGTTTAACGTAAATTTCGTTCAAACGTCTTTTCATCTTAACTATGTCTTGCGCATGGCGCTCGATGTCAGATGCTTGACCTTGGTAACCGCCAGATGGTTGATGAACCATGATACGCGCGTTTGGCAATGCAAAACGCATGTCTTTTTCGCCAGCGCAAAGTAGCAATGAACCCATTGAAGCTGCTTGCCCCATGCAAAGTGTAGAAACAGCTGGTTTAATAAATTGCATTGTATCGTAAATTGCCATGCCTGCTGTGACTACACCGCCTGGTGAGTTGATATACAGGTTGATCTCTTTTTTAGGGTTCTCGGCCTCAAGATACAAAAGCTGCGCACAAACAATTGTCGCCATGCTGTCTTCGATTGGCCCCGTGATGAAAATCACACGTTCTTTTAATAGTCGCGAGAAAATATCATATGAGCGTTCGCCGCGGTTTGTTTGCTCAACAACCATTGGAACTAAATTCATTGCGGTAATTACTGGATCTTGCATTTAACAGGCCTTTTTCGTCAGTGTTCTTTTGTGTACATCTGTGATTTTGCGAATATTATTCAATATGCGCATGTAAGCATTCGAATCTCTAAGTGCAA
Organism: Hyphomicrobiales bacterium; assembly: GCA_002400845.2. Classification (GTDB taxonomy): domain Bacteria; phylum Pseudomonadota; class Alphaproteobacteria; order Rhizobiales; family Rhizobiaceae; genus Salaquimonas. The sequence continues at coordinate 32,851 of NVRK02000007.1, read as the reverse complement.
TAGACATAAAAGAAGCAAAGGAAGGGTTAAAGAGGTGATGAAATTCTAGTTTTATTTAGTAGAAGCAATCTAGCTACCTAACAATTGGTTCACATAAGTGCGCTTTGGTGCATTCTCAATAGTGGTTGGGCTCAATAGTGGCTAGAGTTTTGAAGTGGTGCATTTCTGATAGTCAATTATTGCTGTCATCTTCATCTATTGTTTGAATCTGAACTATTGTGTTGGTACTTGATTGCTTTAGGCAATGAAAAACCCGACAGTTTTCACCATCGGGTTAATTAAATGTATTTAACAATTTACTTTAATAAACTGTTCTATCTATTTGATATTAGCTAAGTTCTTCGTCTTGTTTCATCAACTCTTCGCGGCTCACAGTTTTGTCTGTGATGTTTGCTTTAGTCATAATGAACTCAACAACTTTTTCTTCGTAAAGAGGTGCACGTAGGCCAGCAACTGCTTCTGGGTTCTTTTGGAAGTATTCAAAGATCTGCTGTTCTTGACCTGGATACTGACGTACTTGGTCGTAAACTGCTTTTTGCATTTCTTCTTCGCTAATTTGAACTTCGGCTGTTTCACCAATTTGAGCAAGTAAAAGACCAAGGCGTACACGACGCTCTGCTAGTTTTTGGTATTCATTTTTAGCTTCTTCTTCAGTTGTGTCTTCTTTTTCGAATGAAGATTTAGCGCGCTCAAGTTCTGCAGTCATTTGTTGCCAAATGTTTTTGAACTCAGCTTCAACCATTTTAGTCGGTAATTCCATTTTCACTTCTTTATCAAGTGTGTCTAGAATTTGACGCTTAACTTTAGCTCTTGTGTAAGAACCATTTTGGCTTTCAACTTGGCCTTTAATGGCTTCGCGAAGCTTTTCCATGCTCTCCATACCAAGCTGTTTAGCCAATTCATCGTTAAGCTCAAGCTTAGCTGGTTTTTCAACCAATTTGATTGTTACATCAAATTCAACTTTTTTGCCTGCAAGGTTCTCTGCTTGGTAATCATCAGGGAATGAAATTTTGACGATTTTGTTATCGCCAGCTTTCAGGCCGATAAGTTGCTCTTCAAAGCCTGGAATGAAACGGTTTGATCCGATTACGAGTAATGCATCTTCGGCTTTGCCGCCTTCAAATGGTTCGCCGTCTTTTTTACCAAGGTAATCCATGGTAATTTGGTCTTTGTCAGCTGCTTTGCCTTTTTTCTCTTCGTATTTACGAGCGCTTTCAGCAATTTTTTCTACTTGCTCGTTAATCTCTTCATCCGTCACATCAGTTACTGGACGTTCGATTTTAAGTTTTTCCAAGTTTGGAACTGTGATTTCTGGAACAACTTCGTAAGTCATTTTAAATTCAAAATCTGCATCGCCAGCAAGAATTTTATCTGCTTGTTTTTCGTCTTCAGTCATTGAAATTTCTGGCTGTTGAGCGGGCTTTTCGTCACGCTCTTTAAGAACGTTACCAGAAGTCGTATTGATGATTTCGTTTACGATTTCAGCCATTGCTTGCTTGCCATACATCTTTTTGACGTGTGACATAGGTACTTTACCTTCGCGAAAACCGTTGATTTTCACTTTGCCCTTCATGTCTTCCAATTTGGCATCTAGCTTTGTAGAAAGATCACCTTTTGGAACAACAACTTTTAGTTCGCGGGCAAGGCCTTCGTTTAGGGTTTCAGTAACTTGCATATTCAAAATAACCTATCGTCTATTGAGCCTGAGACATTGTTGCCTGTAAGCTGCTGTTATTGCTTGTTTATTTCTCGCATATTCACATTAGCTAAAATGAAGCCTTAGGACTTACCATAAATATGTAAGAAGAATTGCTGGCGAGGTAACATATGCCGCTAAAAGGTGCAACCAATAACGTTATTATAGTGATGGCTGAAAGCAATAATATCAGCAATTTCAGGAAGCTTAACAACAATAATTGTCAAAACAATAAAAGGCTGTGAATTTCTTCACAGCCTAATAAATTTGTTGTTTTTGAGATTTACAGTTAAAAAATTAGGACTGTTGGAATTCAAAGCCACACTGCTTTTGAATGGATACCTTTTTGATAGTATCCATTTCACCCTTAAGGCGTGCAACTTCAGCTTCTGTAGCTCCGCTACCTTTTACAAAGAAAAGCGCAGGCCAAAATAGGATAATGCCGATGCCTACTGTTGCAGCATCTTTCTTGGCTTTTTTGTCTTGTACGCCAACAGCACGAGCCGCATTTTGAGAAACACGGGCCGCTTCCTGGCTTAATTGATCGCAAGTATATCCTTCGTATCCCAGCGGGGAAACATAGGCTGCTTCGATATCATCTGGTTTTGTTGCGCAGCTTGATATTAAAGCCATAGCAATTAATAGTGATGCTGTTGTGCTGGTTATTTTTTTAAACATTGGGAGCCCGTTCATTATATGGTTGTAATTTTAGCCGTATCTACAGGATTAGTTCGACTGTTGTCGAGTGATGACATTGCAATGCACGTGTAATCCACAGTTATATAATACCAATAGTTGTGTTGTTGGAATTTGTGGACAAACTACCCTCAAAATTGTGTTGCTTGCATCATCATAATTAGAAGGCTTCACCATCAAATTTTCTTAGCTATCGAAGAGGTTGCCGAGCTCTGCTCGTGCCTCTTTTTGTCGATAAAGAGGCACTGAGTGAAACTAAATTGTCGTAAGAGAAGAAATGGTGCTCTCGGTGTTTTTTACAAAAATCACCTGCCGCAGATAATTTGGTGTTTGTGGGAACAGAGCTACAAAATGCTACGCAATTTGGCTTAAGTCGCTCTCAACATTTTTTGTGCCAAAAAAAGGCCTGCCGCTCAATTAAATATCTGTGTGGAGGAATTAACATATTGCTACGCAATTTGTTTTTGGTGCGGGTAGAGAGACTTGAACTCCCACGCCTTGCGGCACCAGAACCTAAATCTGGCGTGTCTACCAATTTCACCATACCCGCTGATATGTGCCATGTACCTGATTGCTTTTGCCTTCAGGTTGGTAATGGCGCTTTTGATTTAAAAGAGAATTTCAAATCAAAAGCAGTAATTCTGCGCGGTCTATAACAACAGTTTTACAAAGTGCAAAGGGGGAAATGACATTTTTTTTATCTTTTTATCATTTTCTTTTTATTAGCTGCAAAACTAGCGATAAACGTGCAGAATTTAGCTTATTAACGCACCTTAAAAATTGTTGTTAGAGCGCTTACTTTGATTGTTTCTATTTCCTGGTCGTGAATTAGAACGTTTGTTACTGCTATTTGGTCCGCCGCCTTCTGCATTAGGGCCACTTCTGCGCCCTTGCCCACCTTTTTTATTTCCAGAATTGTTATTGCCGCGATTCCTGGCTTTAGGCTTTTGAGGCTCACTGAAGTTGCCTTCATTGGCAAAACTGCCCTCTTTTTCAGCTCTATCAACGGCAGACATGGCTTTTTCTAAAATACTTGGAGCTTTGCCTTTTTTTGGTGCTCCTTTTTTAACGGTCGAATTTTGACGTGGAGGTCTGCGTCCAGAGCGTTGAGGTTTGCCTCTGTTGTTACCAGCCATTTTAATGCCGCGCGGTAGTGGGGCTGGCATCGGTAAATCTGCTGGGGCTTCCATTGTAGGAATTTGGATTTTAATCAAGCGCTCAATACGGCGAAGGATATCTTCTTCCTCTGGTGCGCAAATTGTGACAGCAATACCTGATGCCCCTGCTCTGGCTGTTCGTCCAATACGGTGCACATATGCTTCTGGTACTTGTGGTAAATCATAATTGATAACCAATTCTATGCCCGGCACATCAATGCCACGTGCAGCAATGTCTGTTGCAATTAAGATAGGGACTGATCCATTGCGGAAGGCTTCAAGCGCTTTTACACGTTGGTTTTGTGATTTGTTACCGTGAATGGCAGCGGCATCAAGCTTTTCATGTTTTAAGCGTTTAACAACTTTATCTGCGCCACGTTTTGTGCGGCAGAACATGATGACGCGTTTGTTTTCGTGCGATTTTAAAATATGAATGACTGCTGAGATTTTTACGCCTGCATTTACACGCATGACGCTTTGTTCAATTTTGTCTGCTGTTTTTGAAACGGGCGCAACAGATACTTCAACTGGATTTTTAAGATATTGCTTTGTGAGTTGTTTAATCTCTTTCGGCATTGTGGCTGAAAATAACAAACGTTGTTCGATGTTTTTACAAGCGCCCATTATGCGGCGAATTGCTGGCATAAAGCCAATATCAAGCATTTGGTCAGCTTCGTCTAAAACGATTGTCTCAACTGTTTTGTAATCGATGGCGCCTTGTTTCGCCAAATCTTCTAAGCGACCAGGTGTTGCAACAAGAACATCAACGCCTGCATTGAGTGCTCTAATTTGTGGTTTAATTGAAACGCCACCCATGACGCAGGTTGAGCGTATGGCTAGGTTTTTACTGTATTCTTTCACGGCTTTATGGATTTGAGCCGCAAGCTCTCTTGTAGGAGATAGTATAAGTACCCTCGCCTCGCCTTTGGTTCTTGTTCTGCTGTCGCCAGATAGGCGATCTAGTAGCGGAAGTGTAAAGGCTGCTGTTTTACCTGTGCCTGTTTGCGCAAGCCCAATTACATCGCGCTTTTCCATAATGGCTGGTATAGCTTTTGTTTGAATTGGCGATGGCGTTTCATAGCCTAATTCTTCCAATGCGTCTGTGATCGGCTTTCTGAGGCCGAGTGCTGTAAATGGCAAGTTGAAAATCTTTCTAAAGTCTGCGATCTAAATATAAAGTCATTTGATCTGCAATAATTGCGTAATTTCGCTTCGTTAGTGCACCTCTATCAAGGATTACAGCCGAGTCAAGTTAACAGATGCTTATGGTAAATGATAAGTTTAATAATTTTAACACTTAAAATTAACTCGTTGCGCTCTCTATCGTATGTTTGTTTGTTGTTTTTGTGTCATTTAGTTTGCTAAATTATGTGTCATTTTAAGCTGTATTATTTGCTTTACTAGAAAACGGTGCGCTCTAAAATATTATACGGTTCGCTTATATTTTAATCAACTGCCCTTTATTTAATCTTTAATTGGTTTTGAATTTATCAAATTTAGTTCTAGATGTTGCCAAGCGGGATCTTTTTTGTGCAAAATCACATGAAACAGTGATTAAAATATGGGTTTTGCGGATTAATTAATCTAAAATAATAAGTGGCATAAACCATGCATACATAATTCGTTATGCAGATTAATATATGGGATTTTGGACATGGATCTGTATTGCTTAGGAGCAATAATTTTTGTTCAATTGAAATATGGAAATGATTTATGAAAAAAATTGAAGCAATTATTAAGCCTTTTAAACTCGATGAAGTTAAAGAAGCATTGCAGGAGGTTAATCTGCAAGGTATTACAGTAACTGAGGCTAAAGGTTTTGGCAGACAAAAGGGTCATACTGAATTATACCGTGGCGCAGAATATGTTGTAGATTTTTTACCTAAAGTGAAAATTGAACTTGTTCTTGCTGATAAAGACGTTGATGCAGCTGTTGAGGCCATTAAGTCTGCGGCGCATACAGGACGCATTGGAGACGGTAAGATATTCGTTTCCTCTATTGAGCAGGTAATTCGCATAAGAACAGGTGAGACTGGCGAAGAGGCAGTTTAATAAAAATAGAATTCGAACGGGCATATGGCGGGTTGCCTAACCCATAATTTAAATAGTCTAAGTAAATAGCCTTACATTAAGGTGAGCTTCGAGAAAGGGAGACCATGACTAGCGCATCCGATATTATTAAGAGAATTAAAGAAGAAGACATTAAGTTTTTAGATGTTAGATTCTCTGACCCAGCCGGCAAAATGCACCATGTAACTATGGATGTTGGTATTGTTGACGAAGAGATGTTTGAAGATGGCGTCATGTTTGACGGTTCATCAATTGGCGGCTGGAAAGCTATCAATGAATCAGACATGACATTGATGCCTGACCTAGATACTGTTCACATTGATCCTTTCTTTGCTCAAGCGACATTATCAGTTTTCTGTGATGTTCTTGATCCAGTAACAGGTGAGCCTTACAGCCGTGACCCTCGTGGTACTTCTAAAAAAGCTGAAGCTTATTTGAAATCAACAGGCCTTGGCGATACAATTTTTGTTGGTCCAGAAGCTGAATTTTTCGTGTTTGATGACGTTCGTTTTTCAACAGACCCATACAACACTGGTTTCTCACTAGATTGTTCAGAGCTTCCATCTAACAGTAATACTGAATATGAAGGCGGCAATATGGGCCACCGCCCACGTACTAAAGGCGGTTACTTCCCAGTTCCTCCAGTAGACAGTGGTCAAGATTATCGTGGCGAAATGCTTTCTGTTCTTACAGAAATGGGCGTTAAAGTTGAAAAGCATCACCATGAAGTTGCATCTGCTCAGCACGAGTTGGGCATAATGTTCGACACAATGACACGCAACGCCGACAAAATGCAGATCTATAAATACGCTGTTCACCAAGTTGCGCACGCATATGGTAAAACTGCTACATTTATGCCGAAGCCAGTGTTTGGTGATAACGGTACTGGTATGCACGTTCACATGTCTATTTGGGCAGATGGCAAACCAACTTTTGCTGGTAACGAATATGCTGGTCTTTCTGAAAACTGCCTGTACTACATTGGTGGTATCATTAAGCACGCTAAAGCTATCAACGCTTTTACAAATCCATCAACAAACTCATACAAGCGTTTGGTTCCTGGATACGAAGCGCCTGTTCTACTAGCTTACTCAGCTCGTAACCGTTCAGCTTCTTGCCGTATTCCACACGGTTCTTCACCAAAGTCTAAGCGTGTTGAAATTCGCTTTCCTGATCCAACACAAAACCCATATTTGGGCTTTGCAGCTATGCTTATGGCTGGTATCGACGGTATCAAAAACAAAATTCATCCTGGTCAGCCTATGGATAAAGATTTGTACGAGCTACCTGCTGCGCAACTTAAGAAAATTCCTACTGTGTGTAGTTCTCTTCGTGAAGCGCTTGAATCATTGCAAAAAGATCACAAATTCCTTCTTGAAGGTGGTGTGTTTGATAAAGACCAAATCGATGCTTACATCGAATTGAAAATGCAGGATGTTATTCGTTACGAAACAATGCCTCACCCTGTTGAGTTTGATATGTATTACTCTGTATAATTAATTATATTAGAGTTTTAATAATTAAGGCCCGATTTGCAAAACTGCAATTCGGGCCTTTTTTTGATTCAATTTGTTGAATTATATTTTAGAATATCTTTTAAAATATTTGGTGAAACCTTGTCATACTAAGGCTTGCAATCGTGTTTGGGTAAGGCGACACTTAAATAGATTTGTTAGGGAATCAGTTTGCTTTTGGGAGCAATTTATTGGGAATTAATTGAGGGTTTTAAATATGGAACATTACGATTTTATTGTTATTGGCAGTGGGCCAGCTGGTCGACGTGCTGCAATTCAAGCTGCTAAATCTAATAAAAACGTATTGGTGATTGATCGTGGTCGCCGTGTTGGTGGTGTTTCTGTGCATACTGGAACTATTCCCTCTAAAACCCTACGTGAAACTGCATTGAATCTGTCTGGCTGGCGAGAGCGTGGTTTTTATGGTCGTTCTTATCGTGTGAAGCAAGACTTAACGGCTGATGATCTACGCGCCCGATTGCAAATGACATTAACCCATGAAATTGAAGTATTAGAACATCAATTTGCTCGAAACCAAGTAACGACACTGCGCGGTGAAGCTCATTTTTTAGATAAGAATACAATTGAAGTTGCTGGTGAAGAAGGTGAAGTTCATACCTTCACGGCGGACCATTATTTGATTGCTGTTGGAACAGTACCCTTTAGGCCTGAAAACATTCCATTTGATGGGATATCGGTTGTTGACAGCGATGAGATATTGGAATTAAAGCATTTGCCAAAATCAATTATTGTGGTTGGTGCTGGTGTTATTGGCGTTGAATACGCTACTATTTTTAATACGCTTGATGTGCATGTAACCATCGTTGAACCGCGTGACACCATGCTTGATTTCATCGATAACGAACTGATTGATGATTTTAAACATCAGCTTCGTGATCGCGGTATGCAATTGCGTTTTGGTAAAAAGGTGGAAAGCATTACAGTCGATGAAAATAAAAACTGCCTGGTTAAAATGGAAGATGGTCGCAATATGAAATCTGATATGGTTTTATTTGCGGCTGGGCGCATGGGTGCAACGCCATCTCTTGCTTTAGATAAATGCGGTATTGAATGCGATCATCGAGGACGTATAAGCGTTGATCCAAATACGTTTAGAACGAACGTCCCAAATATTTATGCCGCAGGTGATATAATTGGTTTCCCAAGCCTTGCATCGACGTCGATGGAGCAAGGCCGAATTGCGGCTTGTCATGCGTTTAATGAAACAGCTTATAAGCCGCCTAAATATTTTCCGTATGGAATTTATTCAGTACCAGAAATGTCGACCATAGGCATGAGCGAAGAAGAAATTAAAGAACGCGGTATTTCTTATGAATGTGGCATAGCTAGATTTAGAGAAACCTCGCGCGGACATATTATGGGTGTTGGTTCTGGTATGTTGAAAATGTTGTTTTCACTTAAAACGAGACGTCTATTGGGGTGTCATATTGTGGGTGAAGGCGCGACTGAACTGATTCATATTGGTCAAGCTGTGCTAAATTTAAAAGGCACGTTAGAGTATTTTGTGGAAAACACATTCAATTATCCAACCCTTGCAGAGGCTTATAAAATTGCTGCACTGGATGCTTGGAACAGAATGCCAAAACCTTAAAGCAACACTTTTTACTACTGTTTCATGATTGCTAAATTAAAAGTGTTTTGTTTCAAAATTTATATAGTTATTATTACATGGTCATCTTTTAGGCATTTTACGTGTTTATGGCTATTTATTATGCAAAAAATGCATATCTCTAATGCAAAATTAGCACTCGTTTTATCTTCAAAATCTGCAAAGGAAGCACCTAAGTTAACAATAACATTTTGTAGAGGCGTATTCATTTTGACATGTATGCCAAACATAGGAGCAGGTAAATGAATGTTTTTAGAACAATTCGTGATTGGCAAGTAACGCGTAAAACGACAAAACAATTAAATTCATTGTCTGCTCATCAGCTTATTGATCTTGGTTTGCATCGCGTTGGTAACAAATATGTTCAAGAGAACAAATCTTTAAAATAATAAATCAAATATAAATTGATACTTTTTGTCAGCGATTACGTCCCCATATCGCTGGCGACTAAAGCACTCCTTTGCCACGTTGTAAGGGAGTGCTTTTTTTTATTATTTATAAACATTGTCTTTTGTTGGGAATGTTCTAGATTTCACATCCTCAGCATAGGCTTTAACCGAATTTTCAATCTGAGCACCAAGGTCGCCATAGGTTTTTACAAACTTTGGCGGTGATGGGTTTAAGCCCAGCATATCTTCCAATACTAATATTTGGCCGTCGCATGTAGCCGAAGCGCCAATCCCGATGGTTGGAATGTCTATCTTTTTTGTAATTCTATCCGCTAGTGGTTCAACCACGCCCTCGACCACAACAGCAAAGGCGCCTGCTTTGGCTACAGCTTTTGCATCGTCCTCATGGGCTTTCCATGTAGACTTGTCACGGCCCTGCGTCTTAAAGCCTCCCATTACATGGCTAGATTGCGGTGTAAGACCAATATGCGCCATTACCGGTATTCCGCGTTCTACTAAAAACTGAATGGTTTCAGCCATGCGTACACCACCTTCTAACTTAACGGCGCCGCATTGGGTTTCTTTCATTATCTGTGCGGCATTTCTAAAGGCTACCGCTGGAGATTCTTCGTAACTTCCAAAAGGCATATCAACCACGATCAAAGAACGCTTTGTGCCTCTAACAACCGCTTTGCCATGCATAATCATTAATTCAAGTGGTACGCCAACCGTAGAGTCCATGCCATGCATTACCATGCCAAGTGAATCTCCAACCAAAATAAAATCGGCATATTGATCGACAATAGCGGCGGTATGAGAGTGATAAGACGTTAGCGAAACAATTGGTTCACTATTTTTTTTATTTCTGATTTGCGGAACAGTAATTCGGCGAATTGGTTTTTGAACACTCATGAAGAACAACTCTCTAAAATAACTTTGTAATTGAATAATAGTTTTAGCATGCGCTTTGTATAAGGTGAATATAAATTATAGAGCAATTTTGGGCGTGAAAACCCTTTGGTCAATTAGCATGATGTCACCAAATTGCACTGCAAGCATCGCAACAACGGGCTGTTTCACTATGCCTTTAACTGTCCCAAGGCTTTCAGCGTCTTTAATATCTACGCCTTTAATTTCAGCTTTTGGTTCCTTAGAAATAATTTGTCTTATAATTTTATCTAATTTTGTGGTTGTCATATTTTGGTTCGCGCAAATTTTTTCTACTTCAAAAAGAGACCTACTTAAAACAGTAGCGGCCTTTCGATTGGCTTTTGTTAAGCGTACATTGCGTGAAGACATTGCAAGTCCGTCTTTTTCGCGCATCGTTGGCACACCAACAATTTTAATCGGCATGTCTAAATCTTTGACCATGCGTTTAATTACCTGCAATTGTTGGTAATCTTTTTCACCAAAAAATGCGAGGTCTGGCTGGCATATATTGAACAGTTTAGTGACAATCGTTGAAACACCGCGAAAGTGACCGGGTCTGATTTTACCCATCATTATGCGCGACAGTTTTGTCGTCTCAACAATTGTTTGTGCTTCTTTGTCGTATACTTCATCAATTTCAGGCGCAAAAACAGCATTTACTTTAGCCGCTTTTAACATGGCTAAATCAGCTTCCATATTGCGTGGATACTTTTCTAAATCGCTTGGATCACCAAATTGCGTAGGGTTTACAAAAATTGAAACAATGACCCTGTCGGACTTCTTCTTTGCCATTTTGACTAATGATATATGACCATCATGCAAAAACCCCATGGTTGGTACAAGCCCGATTGACTTACCCTTTGCCGCGGATTTTCTGCTGTATTTTAGGACTTCTTTTTTTGTTTTAAAAACTTTCAAACTTAAACCCCGAACTTTAGATTTTGAGCATATATTGAACTGCCAATGAAAAATTGATTGGCGGGGCAAGCTCCCTATTCTTCCAGCATCTCTTTAACAGTTGTTGCCAATTGTTTTAGTGAGAACGGTTTTGCTAAGAAGCCAAAGCGTTCGCGTTCTTCTTCTGGAAGGTTTTTAGCAAATGCTTCTTCTGCGTATCCAGAAACAAATATAAATTTAAGATCTGGATGGCTTTTTCTAACTTCGCGCAAAAGAGATGGCCCATCCATCTCGGGCATAACAACATCAGATACGATTAGATCAATTTTATCGCCTAACTCTTCTAACACTTCAAGCGCTTCAACTCCGCTTGCTGCTTCATGCACTTCATAGCCACGCGAGGTTAATGCGCGTTCACCAAAGGCCCTAACAGCATCCTCATCTTCCACAAGTAGAATTGTTGCGCTTCCTGTTAGGTCTTTAGCGTTTTCTTTTTTGATGACAATTGTTGAAAGCTCTAATTTTTCTTCATCCGTTATTTCATGGCGCGGCAAGAAAACTCTAAATGTTGTTCCAACTCCAACTTCGGAATCTGGATAAATAAATCCACCACTTTGTTTTATAATGCCATAAACAGTAGAAAGGCCAAGGCCAGTTCCCTTGCCAACATCTTTGGTTGAGAAAAATGGCTCGAATATTTTTGCAATTACTTCTGGTGACATGCCTGTGCCTTGGTCTTCCACTTCAAGCAATACGTAATCAATTGCAGGCATTTCTTTATAATCAAATTGAGCTTTAACATCTTCTTTAGCAAGGTTTGAAGTTTTGATTGTTAGGTCACCACCCTTTTCCATAGCGTCGCGTGCATTAACTGTTAGATTAACAATCACTTGCTCAAGTTGAGATATGTCCGCTTTTACAGGCCACAAGTCTCTACCATGAATGATGTTTAGATTTGCTTTGCCGCTTAATAATCTGTCGAGTAGCATTCTAAGGTCAGACATTACTTCACCCATTTGTAAAATTTGTGGGCGTAAAGTTTGACGTCTTGAAAATGCTAATAGTTGGCGCACCAAACTGGCGGCACGATTGGCATTTTGCTTAATGTTCATTATGTCTTGGAACGATGGATCCGACGGTCTGTGATTAGAGAGTAGTAAATCTGAAAAGCCAATTATGGCAGTTAATACATTGTTGAAATCATGCGCAATACCGCCTGCAAGTTGTCCAACAGCTTGCATTTTTTGACCCTGATTAAATTGCTTCTCCATTGCTTTTTGTTCGGTCGTTTCTAAAACATAAACAACTATGCGTTCGGTGGTTGTGCCTTCAGCAGTGTCTTCTTCCGAATCAATTACAGGGCTAAGGAAAAGTTTTAAATAGCGCGTATCACTGCCTGCCATTTCAACATTTACTTCGTGTTGTTCGCTGTTGCCAGAAATGACTGCGCTTAAAGCTTTTTCAACATTTTCGCGATCGCTTTCTTTCACTAAATTTTTAAGACTAATGCCTTCTGCATTGCCTGCTTTGCCCAATTGTTCATTAAACATACGCATGAAAGGCGCATTGGTACGAACTGTTTTGCCATCTTGCGATATAGAAGCAATGGAAATCGGTGTATTGTTAAAGAACCTTGTAAAGCGCAGTTCTGCATCTAACAATGCACTGTCAGTTTCTTCTTTTGCTAAGCGGTTTATAACAAGTGTTCTTGTTGCGCCTGGTGCGCCATCGGTATCTGGAGAAACTTTATGATAAAGGCGCACAGGCATTCTGCCGCTTTCGCCCCGAATGAAGTCAACATCGATGATTGCAGTTTTAGACTTATTGTCAGTTGGTTTAACGGCATTGATTAATTGAATGCCGTTATCAGAAACAAATTCGCTTAACTTAATGGTGCCCGGTTTAAACAGAGCAAGATCAATGCCTAACCAATCTGCAAGCGTTGAGTTTAGATAAACAATTGTGCCATCTGCTTCACTAGAAAAGAAGCCGGCGGGTGCGTGGTCTAAATAATGTATGGCATGTTGTAATTCTTGAAACGCTACTTCTTGCTCATGGCGATCGTGCGTTATGTCAGATAACTGCCAAACGGTTAGGCCATTTTGGTCTATTGAGCTTTTCATATTACGCGCTCTAATTCGAAACCAGCGTGGACCTTCGAAGCTAGAAATTATACCAGAGGGTAATCTAAATTCTCCTGAAGCAGGTTCACCAGATTTAGCTTTATTAGAAATGCGATAGATAACTTCTGATGCAGAACTGTTTTTAGAAAAAACAGCTTCAATGCTTGCTGTATCTAAGTCAGATGTACTGCCTGTTATATTACCATATGCTCTATTGGCGTAGATGATTTTGTTGTTTGTATCTGTCACTAAAACGCCAGAATCCATTCCATTTACTAAATGGTTTGAGAAATCATCAGATCTCTTTTTTGAGGTTAATTTCAAAAAGCCAAACAAAAATGCAAGAAGACAAAAAACACCCACACCAGCTAAAGCACCCATAATCGCAAGTGTGATGGGCTGAGATAGTTGATTGTGGCTTAGATATCCAAATTGCGCTGCAAGGGATATTAAAAGTAATGCAAGCAAAAAGAATATGATCTTGCCATTAGAATCTGAAGGCTGATCGATTAATGGGGTATTCAAATCAGGATCATTTTTTGAATTGTTTTGAATGCTCTTAGTCCCATGTTTAACAGTCTTACTACTGTTGATGCCATCGTTGTTGGTTTTCGACTTAACTTTAGACGGTGCTAATTTATCTAATTCGTCATCGCTTAAATTATCTATATTAATTTTATTGGTCAATGTATCACCGTTTGCAATTAACGAATCTAAAAATTCTTTACTCAGTATGAATCATAAATGGGCCTAACAGAAAACCCTAAACTGTATAATAACCCGTCATTTTTAGTGATTATAGGCATAAATGGTACAAAACTATCAATTGGTTGCATTTGACATAAACACAATATGATTTATTGGAGGGTGTGGGATGTATAGTTTTTAAGATTGTTGGGGTCTATTATGAACTTAGTGAATGATATTTTTGGGACGAATTTGAATGATGGTGTGCAACTTGCAATAATTTTTGCAGTTTTGCTTATTGTTTTATTGCTTGTGGTTTGGTTGATACGAGTTGTGTTTGGCAACAATGTTTCTAGAATAGCTAAAAATCGTCAACCCAGATTGGCTGTTACTGATGCCGCGATTGTTGATGATAAAAGACGTCTAGTCTTGGTAAGACGTGATAATGTGGAACATTTAATTTTAATCGGTGGCAATTCAGATGTACTTATAGAAAGTAATATTTCTAGAGTTACACCAGTTCAGGTACCAAAAACTGGAAATATTGCCAAGACTACCATTGAACGAACAACGCAAAAGACAACGCAAATTAATTCTGAGTTAAAAGAACGCTCTGTTGAAAATCCCCCTAAAGCATTTTCTGCTGTAGCTAATGGCGCTAATGTTGCGAGCAAAGTTGGAAAAAACTCTACTTCTGGCTTAAAGGCTATTGGCGCAGGTGCAATTGCAGCTGTTACTGGCTCTGCTGTCAATACAGCTGGCGCGGCAACAAGTGTTTCTAGCAATGTTGCAGCGGCTGCTAAAGGCACTGTCAGCACTATTGGTGATGCCAGCGTATCTGTTGCGAACTCTGCACAAAAATCAGTTATAGAAACAGCGACTAAAACATCTAAAGCAGCAAATAATGTTATGAAAGATACTACATCTGAATTGAAGAGTACGTTTCGAGCAGAAAAAACGGCAGAAGAAATTGCTGATGTAGAGGGAACTAGCGTTGCTGATGTTCCTATATTTGATAAAATTAAGGAACTAAACTTAATTCAAAAAAGCGCATCGCAAAAAAGCGCTGCTGAAATTGATTTGGAAAAAGTATTGGCCGATGATGCTACAATTTCTGATACCAGCACTGGTGAAGACGACATGCAAAAAATATTAGACGAGCTTACGGCAGAGGTTAAATAGCTTTGCTGTAAGGCCATTATTATTTTACTGCTAAAACCATTTTCACTAGTTTTGAAGCAATGACTGCCGTGCCTTTTAAACGCTTTTCAGCATTTGGCCAATCTCGGTTTAAGAATAAGCTATGATCTGCGCGTACTTTTGCTAAAGAACCTTGCTCACCCAGCCATGATAATAATGCAGAAGGGTTTGAGAATTCTTTTCCTCTAAAGTGCACTACTAAGCCTTTTGGTCCAGCATCTAATTTTTCGATATTCGCTTTAAGACATATGCCCTTGATGAATACGATTTTAAGTAAGTAATCGACTTCAATCGGCATGGGGCCAAAACGGTCAATCATTTCTGCGGCAAAGGCATCAATTTCACCACTACCTGCGATCTCGGATAACCTTCTATATAACCCCAAACGCAATTGAAGGTCAGGCACGTAGGATTCTGGAATTAATACTGGTGCGCCAACAGATATTTGTGGTGACCAGCGCTCTTCACTTGCGTCCAAACTGCCGCCGTCTTTTAATTCAGCCACGGCCTCTTCTAGCATTTGTTGATAAAGCTCGAAGCCTACTTCTTTAATTTGGCCAGATTGATCGTCGCCCAATAAATTACCAGAACCTCGAATGTCTAGGTCATGGCTGGCTAATTCAAAACCTGCGCCAATTGTATCAAGTGATTGTAATACTTTAAGTCTTCGTTCTGCGCCTTGCGTCAAAATACGATTAACTGGCAGTGTAAAGATTGCATAAGCGCGTGTTTTAGAGCGCCCTACTCGGCCTCGCAATTGATAAAGCTGTGCTAAGCCAAACATATCTGCTCGGTGAATTATCAGTGTATTTGCTGTTGGAATATCCAAGCCTGATTCAACAATTGTTGTTGCAAGCAATACATCATACTGGCCATCGTAAAAGGCATTCATCACATCGTCTAATTCGGTGGGTGACATTTTTCCATGCGCAATGGTTACTTTTAATTCTGGCACATGTTCTGTTAAAAATGCTTTTCGCTCTTCAAGATCACTCACGCGCGGACATACATAAAAGCTTTGTCCGCCTCTATAATGTTCGCGCAATAACGCCTCGCGCACAACCAGCGTATCAAACGGTGTAACAAAGGTTCTTACCGCTAATCGATCAACAGGCGCTGTTGTGATTAATGAGAGTTCTCTCACGCCTGTTAGCGCTAATTGAAGCGTTCTTGGAATTGGTGTTGCTGATAGAGTAAGCACATGCACATCGGACTTAACTTCTTTAAGGCGTTCTTTATGCTTAACCCCAAAACGTTGCTCTTCATCGATTATTAAAAGACCTAGGCGATGAAACTTAATGGAATCTGAAAGAAGTGCATGGGTGCCAATGACAACATCAATTGTGCCATCTGCTAAACCTTTTTTCGTTTCATTTAATTCTTTGGCACCAACCAGCCTTGAAGCTTGACGAACGTTAAGCGGCAAGCCCTTAAAGCGTTCTGAAAATGTTTTATAATGCTGGCGTGCTAGCAATGTTGTTGGCACAACCAATGCCACTTGTTTGCCAGCCATTGCTGCAACAAAAGCGGCACGTAATGCGACTTCTGTTTTACCAAAACCAACATCACCGCAAATTAGACGATCCATTGGCGTACCCGCAGCTAAATCATCCAGTACGGCTTCAATGGCGCTTAGCTGGTCTTCTGTTTCATCATAAGGGAAACGCGCGTTAAATTCACCATATAGGCCGTCTGGTGGCAAAAGTTTATCGGCTTGTCGTAAGGCGCGTTTTGCGGCAATCTTGATGAGTTGATCGGCCATTTCAAGAATGCGTTTTTTGAGTTTAGATTTACGAGCCTGCCATGCAACACCGCCCAATTTATCCAATTGAACATTGGCATCTTCTGAACCGTATCTGGAAAGTAGTTCAATGTTTTCTACAGGTAAAAATAATTTATCGGCACCTAAATAATGTAACTCCAAACAATCATGTGGTGCGCCGATTGCTTCAATTGTTTTAAGCCCAATGAATTTTGCAATGCCGTGGTCTACATGCACCACTATGTCGCCCTCGTTTAGGCTGCCTGCTTCGGATATGAAATCACTGGCTTTGCGTTTGCGAGTGCGTCGTACAAGCCTGTCGCCCAACACATCTTGCTCTGCAATAATGGTTAGACCCTCAACAATAAAGCCTTCTTCAATTGGCAATGACGTTAAAGCTGTCGCGCCTTTAGGTAGTTTTTCAATATCAGAAAATGATTTTATAAGTTCTATACGATCCATGCCATGATCGTTTAGAACGTTTTTCATTCGGTCTGCCGAACCATCGCTCCACGAAGCGACAAGTACTTTTTGTCCGCGTTCGCGTTCTGCAATTATATATTCGACCAGAGCAGAAAATACATTTTCACCTGCGGTTCGTTCTTGCCTAAAGTTTCGGCTTTGTTTGCCACCTAAATCAATCGTTGCTCTTTGTTCAGTCTCTGGTGGTTGGAACTGCGTTATAAGTAAGCATTCATCTATGCTGGTTTTTAAGTCGCTTTGCGTCAAATAAAGCGTTTCAGGAGGCATTGGCTTATAGGGTGTGCCACCATCTGCTCCAGCTTCTAGTTTTGAATTTAGTGAATCTTTACGTGATTGATAATGATCTTCAATTTGTTCGATACGCAAATTACCAGCGTCAATCGCTGTTTGATCGGCTACTATTTTATAGCCCTCACAATAATCTTCTACTGTATCTAAATTCGCGTAGAATAGAGGTAACCAATGCTCGGTTCCTGCATAACGTCTCCCTTCGCTAATCGCTTGATAAAGAGCGTCTTGTCTGGTTGCTGCACCAAAATTAGAAATGTAGCCCTGTCTAAATTTTGATATTGCATCTTCGTCTAAATTGATTTCACTCATTGGAATGAGTGAGAACTCTTTCAACTGCCCAATTGTTCTTTGAGTGGCGATATCAAAGCTTCTGATCGTCTCTAATGTGCTTCCAAAAAAATCTAAGCGCACTGGTTCTTCTGAACCGGGTGTAAACAAATCAAGTATGCCGCCACGCACAGCAAATTCACCTCTATCACGCACTGTAGGTGTGCGTTCGAACCCATTTTGGGCAAGCCACGAAATGATTTTTTCCATATCAATGGAAATACCAGGCGCTAGGTGAAAACTCTGATTGACCATTTTACTGATGGGTACGCATTTTTGTACCCAAGCATTAATGGTCGTAATTACCAGTAAGGGTGTGTCGTTTTTTGATCGTGTCGCAATTTTTGTAAGCGCATCAATTCTATTGGCTGAAACGTCATTGCTTGGCGATACTCTGTCATATGGCAGGCAATCCCATGCAGGAAGTTCTACGACTTCTAACCATGGCGCAAAGAAATTTAATCCGTTTAATAATTCACCAATTTTTTGGCTGTCAGATGCAATGTAGACGGCACCTTTGTGGGGGGCGTTTTTGGCATTTTTACTTTTGTCAAAAGTGATTTGCGACAAAAGACTTGCAAGCATTCCATTTGGAACGCCTGTTAGCGTTATGCTTCTGTCTTCCTCTAAAATGCGTGTATGTAAATTTTTATCGAGCATTATTTATTTTTTTGACGATCTATAGTGTGTTGTAAAATTGTATCAAAAAGTGGTGACTTAATGTGTGCTGGTACTTCTACCTCGCCGACAAACCAAGTTAAAAGATCTCTGTCTAATTCGGACATGATTTTTTCAAACTCGTCTAAAACATCTACTGGCATGTCCATTATAAATGCATCGGCATACCCGCCAATAATAATGTCCATTTCTTTTATACCTCTATGATTGGCGCGGTATAAAAGTTGTTTTTTTCTTATTATCAGCGCATCATTCATTTTGTATAACTCTTCATGATATGAATTTTAATTCGATCTATTGGACTTGCCATTACCTTGGATGCTACATAAACTATTTAGAGCGATCTGCCACCTAAAAGTTAATTTATTTAATCATTAAAAATTGTAGATGGAGGCCAAATGAGGCCTGATATTTTAAATCCGCTATTTGCGAGTGTTTCAAAGCTAGAGGGCATTGGCCCTAAGCTTGAAAAGGCGCTGACTAAACTCTTTCGTGGTTCTGAGAGCGCCGAGACAGCACGTATAGCTGACATGCTTTTTCATGTGCCGCATTCGATTATTGATCGCACCAAACAGCCAAAGATTGCAGAGGCTGAAGATGGCGTAATCGTTACTATAAAAGTTCATATTGATAATCACCAAGCGCCGCCTAGGGGCAACAAACGTGTACCCTACCGTGTAAATGTTCACGACAGTAGTGGTGATATGCAATTGGTTTTTTTTAGAGCGCATGGCTCTTATTTAGAAAAGCAAATGCCAGTTGGTAGTGAACGTTATGTAAGTGGCCGTGTTGAGCGCTTCAACGGTAAAGCAAGTATGGTGCATCCAGATCATATTTTGGATGATGAAGCGTTTGCCACGATGCCGCTTATTGAACCTGTTTACCCAATGGTGAGTGGTATTGCTCAAAAGACATTACAAAAATCAATTCGTACTGCGGTTAAGCAATTACCAGTATTGCCAGAATGGATAGATAGCGAACTATTAAAACGTGAGAAATGGCCCAATTTTTCAGACGCTGTCAAACGCATTCATAGACCGCGCGATTTAACCGACTTAGACCCGAGATCAAATCATAGGCGCAGACTTGCCTATGATGAATTTTTAACTGGGCAATTAGCGCTTGCTTTAATGCGCGATCGCATGCGTAAATCGGGTGGAACTGCAAGGCAGTTTTCGGGTGATTTACAAAGTCGAATACTTGGTGAGTTTAAGTGGCCCCTCACCCAAAGCCAAGAAAATGCAATTAAAGAAATTAATGCAGATATTGCAAAACCAGAACGCATGTTGCGGTTGTTGCAAGGTGATGTGGGTGCAGGTAAAACCATCGTTGCTTTATGCGCTATGGCTTCTAGCATTGAAAGCGGTTCACAAGCTGCAATTATGGCACCGACCGAAATTTTGGCGCGTCAACATTTAGCAACCATTGGTCCAATTTGCGAAACCGTTGGTATAAAGGTTGAAATTTTAACTGCGCGTGAAAAAGGCAAGGTTCGTGAGGCAATATTGGAGCGTATTCAATCAGGTGAAACGCAAATTATTATTGGTACGCATGCTTTATTTCAGGGAGCTGTGGCGTTTAAGGATTTGGGAGTAGCGGTAATTGATGAACAGCATAGATTTGGTGTGCATCAACGTTTAGCACTTGGCGATAAAGGCCCAAGAAGTGATGTGTTGGTTATGACAGCAACGCCTATACCGCGCACATTGGTGATGACTTGGTATGGTGATATGGATGTCTCTCAATTGCCAGACAAACCAGCGGGCCGCCAAGAAATAAACACGACATTATTATCGCTTGATAAATTAGATGTATTGGTTGGGCGCGTTCAAGCAGCGGTTTCACAAGGTCAAAAAGTATATTGGGTTTGTCCTTTGGTGGAAGAAAGTGATGAGGTTGATGCGACTTCTGCTGACCAACGTTTTAAAGCATTGCAACATGCATTGGGTGATGGTGTAGGCTTAGTACATGGACGCATGAGCGCTGAAGAAAAAGACAGCGCTATGGAAGCTTTTAGGACCGGAAAGACAAGAGTTTTAGTCGCAACAACTGTGATTGAAGTTGGTGTAGATGTACCGGATGCGACGATCATTGTTATTGAACATGCAGAGCGCTTTGGTTTGGCGCAAATGCACCAATTACGGGGCCGTGTTGGTCGTTCAGATAAAGCATCTAACTGTATTTTACTTTACAAGCATCCACTAGGTGAAATCGCAAAAGCTAGATTAAATACAATGCGCGAAACCAATGATGGTTTTGTAATTGCTGAAAAAGATTTAGAACTGCGCGGTGAAGGTGAAGTTTTAGGAACGCGGCAATCTGGAGCCCCCGGCTTTAGTCTTGCTGATCCTGAATTTCATAAAGATATTTTGGAAATTGCCCGCGATGGTGCAAAACTTATTATTGCGCAAAATCCTAACCTTGAAGGAGAACAAGGCGAAGCGCTTAGAATTTTGCTTTATTTATTTGGGCAAGACCAAGCAATTAGGTTGTTGCGAGCTGGTTAGATTGTTGAATTGCGCTAACTTATTTTTTACGCTTCGCGTTATTGGCTAAATATTGCAATTGTTCTTGGGTTTCTTCTGGTGTTACAAGCCCAGCTGAGATTACAAGTTTAGCGGCATTTTCAACGGATTGATTTAAAATTATTACGTCTTTTTTGGGAACGAATAATAAAAAACCAGAGGTTGGATTTGGCGTAGTTGGTAGAAAAATACTTAAAGTCTCATGGCCTTTTTCTTTTAAAACCTCGTTAACTTCGCCTTTGGTGTCTGTTGCGATAAATACAATTGCCCAAAGCCCTTTTCGTGGGTATTCTAAAAGACCAACTTGTTTAAATGAATCATTTTTATCGGATAAAATAGTTTGAAAAATTTGCTTAAGTCCGTTGTATAGATTACGAACAACAGGCATTTTTGCCAAAAATCTTTCGCCAAAAGATACAATGGTTTTGCCAATAATATTAGCCGTTAAAAAGCCTATGATTGTTATGCTAAATAGCGCGATTAAAAAACCTGCACCTGGAACATGAAATGGTAAATAAGTATCTGGATTATAGGCTGCAGGTACATATGGTATTATCCAACTGTCTACCCATTCGACAATTGTCCAAATCATATAAAGTGTGATGACCAGTGGGGCTGTAATAATAAAGCCAGTAAGAAAATATCGTCTAAGCTTTATCATTAAATTTGTTACCTAAAATTTCCATGTAAAAATTCAGAGCCAAAAATTAATTGGCTCTGATATTCTCTTACCCCATTATAATATGGTTGTTTAGTGTCTATTATTCAACAGTAACAGATTTTGCTAGATTTCTTGGCTGATCGACATCTGTGCCCATTATTACCGCTGTATGATAAGCTAGTAATTGAATTGGCAACGCATAAATGAGCGGCGTTAGAATATCTGGCATATTTGGCATGACAATCATATGTTCTGTATCTACAGAATTGAGCGAAGCGCCCTTTTCATCTGTGATTAGAATGATACGGCCACCACGTGCTGCAACCTCTTGCATGTTTGAAACTGTTTTTTCAAAAATACTATCGTGAGGGGCAATAACAACAACTGGCATATCTTCATCTATCAATGCGATTGGGCCGTGTTTTAATTCGCCTGCTGGGTAGCCTTCTGCGTGAATGTATGAAATTTCTTTCAGCTTCAACGCACCTTCCATCGCTAGTGGGAAGTTAGTGTCACGGCCCAGATAAAGAATATGACGCACTTTGGCGACATCATGTGCTATTTTCTCTAAGTCTTTTTCAAGCTTTAAGGCTGCATTTGCATAACGCGGCGCTTCGGTTAATTCACGCACCAATCGTTTTTCATCTTCGTCACTCAGTACACCGCGTGCTTTACCAGCGGCAATAGCAAGTGAGGCTAGAACAGACAATTGACATGTGAAAGCTTTGGTTGACGCAACACCAATTTCAGGTCCTGCAAGTGTGCGGAAGATTACATCTGATTCACGGGCGATTGTTGATTCAACAACGTTTACGACAGCGCCAATATGCATACCGCCTTCTTTACAATATCGAAGGGATGCAAGTGTGTCTGCTGTTTCGCCTGATTGTGAAATAAACAGTGCAAAGCCATTTTTAGGCAATGGCATTTCGCGATATCTAAATTCAGAGGCTACATCAATATCTACTGGTAAACGCGCATATTTTTCGAACCAATATTTTGCGATTAAACCAGCATAATAGGCTGTGCCACATGCAGAAATTGCCATGCGATCAATTTTTGCAAAATCAAATGGCAAATCATTACCGATGTGTGATTCGCATGTTCCAAAATCTAGATAGTGCGACAGGGTATGAGACATTACTTCTGGTTGCTCATAAATTTCTTTGAGCATGAAGTGTCTGTGATTGCCTTTGTCGACCAAAAAGCTTGAACTTGCAGAAGTCTGCGCTATGCGTTCTTGTGGATTTCCATCAAAGTCGAAAATCTCAACATTGTCTTTTTTAATAATGCACCAGTCGCCGTCTTCTAAGTATGTTATCTTATTGGTAAAAGGCGCTAAAGCAATCGCATCGGAACCTAAATAATTTTCGCCTTCGCCGTGGCCAATTGCTAATGGTGGGCCGTTGCGCGCACCAATAATCATATCATCAGCATCTTTGAAAAGGATTGCTAATGCATAAGCGCCTTCAAGTCTTTGGAATGTCTTTTGAGCGGCTTTTATTGGCTCAAGGCCTTCTTTAAGGTAGCTGGCAACTAAGTGAGCAACAACTTCTGTATCTGTTTGAGAGGTGAATACGTAGCCTTTTTTCTCTAACTCCTCGCGCAATGCGCGAAAGTTCTCAATTATGCCATTGTGAACAATTGCAACATTATCTGAAAAATGTGGGTGTGCATTTTCTACATTTGGAACACCGTGTGTTGCCCATCTTGTATGACCAATACCAACGAAGCCATTAAGCGGCTCTGCAATTAGCTTTTTTTCGAGATTAACAAGCTTACCTTGTGCTCTGCGGCGGTTCAATACGCCGTTTTCTAACGTTGCTACACCAGCGGAATCATATCCACGATATTCAAGTCGTTTAAGCGCATCTACTAAAAGAGGTGCTACGGATTGTTTCCCCACAATTCCAACAATGCCACACATATATTTTCCTGTCCCAGGTAATTAATTATTTAAAGTATCATTCAACACAGATGCTAATATCAGATTTTCCCAAAAACTGAATTCAACTTGCGTTACAAATTATTTCTAATTTTTTTAGCAAATATTTGTAAATTGCCTGTGTGGTTTCATGGTTTATAAAATCTTAATTTTGTTTTATGATTCTATTTGTTTTTTGCGTCTTTAATCGCTTGATTACGCGCTCTAATTTTAATAGCCAAGCCAGTTTTGTTTGATTGACGTGAACGAGCAATTGCTAAATCGTTTGATGGCACATTAGACGTGATAACACTACCAGAA
Organism: Hyphomicrobiales bacterium; assembly: GCA_002400845.2. Classification (GTDB taxonomy): domain Bacteria; phylum Pseudomonadota; class Alphaproteobacteria; order Rhizobiales; family Rhizobiaceae; genus Salaquimonas. The sequence goes on along the minus strand of NVRK02000007.1, from coordinate 8,890 downwards.
CCAACATATGCATCATCGCCAATTTCTACAGGTGCAATAAGAGAGGAATTTGAACCGATAAAGGCATTTTCGCCAATTTTGGTTTTGTGTTTATTCATGCCGTCATAATTGCAAGTAATTGTACCAGCGCCAATATTTGCATTTTTACCAATATGAGCATCACCAATATAGGATAGGTGATTTACCTTTGCGCCCTCTTCTACAATTGCATTTTTAATTTCGCAGAAGTTTCCAACTTTAGAACCTTCCTTTAATTGCGCGCCTGGACGTAATCTCGCATATGGGCCAACAATTGCTTTGGAGGCAACTTGCGCGCCTTCTAAGTGAGAAAATGCTTTAATTTGTGCCGCAGACTTTACAGATACATTTGGGCCGAAGACCACATTTGGCTCAATGATAGTGTCTGGCTCAATAATGGTGTCGTACGATAGATATACGGTTGAAGGCGCATGCATTGTTACACCAGAGCGCATTAATTCGGCTCTTTTAGTTTGCTGCCAAATATCTTCAATTTGGGCCAATTGAAAACGGTCGTTTACGCCCATCACTTCTGATTCGTCAGCTTCGATGGCGACTACTTTTAAATCGCCTTTTTTTGCAATTTCAACAATATCAGTTAGATAATATTCTTTATTTACATTATCGTTGCCAATGGCGTTAAGCAAAGACATGGCATGTTTACCGCTAAATGCCATTATGCCGCCATTGCAAAATTTAATTTTTAGTTCGTCTTCGCTGGCATCTTTATGTTCTCTAATGGCGACTAACTTGCCCTCATTTTCTACCAAGCGACCATAACCGGTTGGGTCATTGGTTCTAAAACCCAACACGACGACTTGTGCACCATTTTCCAACGATTTGCGTAATCTTTGTAATGTTTCGGCTTGAATGAGTGGCGTGTCGCCAAAAAGAACGAGAATATCATCAAATTCACGTTCAATAGCATCTTTAGCGGCTAAAACTGCATGGCCTGTGCCCAAACGCTCTGTTTGCAAGAATACATCAACTTTATCAGAATGTGTTTTTGCTTCTGCTTCTACTTTTGCAGCTTCTTTACCAACAACGACAGAGTGGCTGTTGCCGCCTGCAATTTGAGCTGCATTCATTACATGGCCCAGCAATGTTTTGTTGGCAATTTTGTGTAAAACTTTTGGTGTGGATGATTTCATTCTAGAGCCTTCACCAGCTGCTAATATGATAGTAAGACATGTTCTTGCCATTTGGCCACTCCAAGGTTAATCAATGGTCGTAAATTCAACTGAGGCGATGCTTTAAGCTAATTGCCCCAAAAAATGGTTAATCCATAAATATTGGACGATAATGTCAGATTCGCAAGCTAAGGAAAACAATTCAAAACAGCCAAGTGCCAAAAAGATCATTTCTGATCCTGTTGGTAAGCCTGTTAAGTTTTCTATCGCTAATATACCCACCATTGCATACGTTATTGGTGCGATTGCAGTAATAGGCATAATTTGGTTTGCCAGTATTTTATTTGATGAATATAAAGCTTCGCAAACTGGTGAAAAATCTTCATTAGAACGGGTTTCGGGTAAAAGTGTGGTCGCGCCTACATCTATTCTGCCTGCTGCTCCTGAGGGCGTAACGGTGATGGAAAAGCAAGCAGAACTTTCAAATAGTGTGCCGACACCGCCAATAAGCGTGACCAGTGGCGCCGCAAGCGGAACCGGTTATGCGATGGAACTTGGTTCAGCCCTGTCATTTGCAGAACTAAGCGCAAGATTTGCCGTAATATTATCAAACAACGGTTCAGATAATTTCAACAGATTAGAGCCAAGAGCTGTTTTGACTGAAACTGTAAGCGGATTGGAAGCAAAATTGTTGGTTGGGCCTTTTGAAAATGAGCAATTGGCGATTGAAGGTTGCGAAGTATTGGTACTGCCTGCTGATGTAACTTGTAAAACTTCTAGGTTTGAAGGTGAGTTAATTGCGCGTGAATAGAAATGAATAGCGACTTGCTAGACGCAAAAGCAGACATTAACGAAACAAATAAACTAAATACTGGGAGTTTTGAGTATAGCTCTAAGTTAAAGATACTTGCCTATATTGCACTGTTTACTTCGCCAATGTTCTTTTCATCTAATATTGTTATTGGTAAAATGGTTAGCCATCTAGCGCCGTTTACATTGGCCTTTTTAAGATGGTTTTTTAGTGCGCTTATACTTTTATATTTAACGCGCAAACATCATACCCTAATGTTAAGTGTCACTAAGCACCATTGGCGTTTATTGTTGGTACTTGCGTTCTTCTCAATGTTTATATGTGGCGGTATTGTTTATCTTGGTTTGCAAACAACCAGCGCCACTAATGGAACGCTTATCTATACGTTGCCACCTGTCTTAATCATAATATTAGAACGTTTTTGGCGGCAGAGACCGATGAAAATTCGCGAAACGATTGGCATTGTTATCGCATTTATTGGTGTTGGTATTATTGTGAGCAAAGCAAGTTTGCAAAATTTAATATCGATTAATTTCACACCTGGTGATTTGTTTTTTCTTTTAGCGGCCATCAGTTGGGCTTTTTATTCAGTCGGCCTAAGAAGCAAAGTATTGAACGAATTAGAAACTTTACCTCTGTTTGCACTTGTTGCAATATTTGGCACAGTCTTGTTATTACCCTTTAGTGTATATGAATATTTCAATGGCGCTACCATGCCGAGCACGTCGAAAGACTGGTGGGCTATTTCTGCTATAGTTGTATTTGCCTCACTCCTATCGTTTTCAGTTTATCAATTTGGAATCAAAATCTTAGGCCCAACAATATCAGGTATATTTATGTATCTATTACCGCCCTTTGGAGTCGCAGCGGCGTGGTATTTCTTGTCAGAAACCATTTACTCGTTTCATATATTTGGCATAATTACGATATTGGTTGGTATTGTACTCGCTACCTTCCCTAGTTTCAGTTCCAAAAAGTCCAATAAACAACGCTAATTAGTCCATTTTATGCAGTAAATTAACTTTGGTAGAAAGCATTTCATTTTTTTTGCATTACTATCAAATTAGCTATTGACCCAGCGCGTTCGCCGCCCTATTTATCGCGCGTCTCCAACGAGAATATTCGTTTGGTTTCTTCCATTTTGTGACTATCCGAAATCACAAATTAGCAGTTTACTGCATTGGGAGCGCTTAGCTCAGTCGGTAGAGCAACTGACTTTTAATCAGTAGGTCCAGGGTTCGAATCCCTGAGCGCTCACCATACATTTCAATGACTTAGCTATAAATCACTGCCTTAAAATCGCCAAAATGGTCGCACACACTCCACACACACTTTGGAGGGTCTCATGGCAACGCATTATGTGCTTGGTGATAAGGTTCGTGTTTACAAACGTGAGCGAAGTTCTATTTGGCAATGTTCTACCCGTTTGGATGGCAAAGAATGGCGCACCAGTAGCAAAACAGAAAGCTTATCTCATGCAAAGGAATTTGCAGAAGACTGGTATTTTGATCTTCGGGTCAAAGACCGTGCTGGTGAACTCATATCTGAAAAGACCTTTTCAGACGCAGCAGAACAGTTTCTCATCGAATATGGGGCCATTACGAATGGGGAGCGTCACCCACGCTATGTAAAGGACCACGGCGCGCGTTTGACCAATCATCTGATTCCTTACTTTGGTGAGATTGGATTAAGTAAGCTCACGGCGGGTATGGTTCAGGAATATCGCACCATGCGCATGTTGCCTGAAGAAGGTCGTGCGCCAGCGAGAAGCACCCTGCACCATGAAACAGTTACATTGCGCCAAGTGATGAAAACAGCTCTACGTCATGGATGGATAAGCCACCTGCCTGATTTTTCCGCTCCGTATAAAACTTCAGGCAAGGTTTCGCACAGAGCTTGGTTCTCGCCAGAAGAGTATAAAGCACTTTATACCAGAACCCGTGAACGTGTTGAGGAAGCGCAAGGCTTAAACTGGCAACATGCGGCAGAGCAACTTCATGATTACGTATTGTTTATGGCCAATACAGGCCTGCGGCCTGATGAAGTCAATCGGTTAGAATATCGCGATGTTTCTATCGAAGAAGAAAATGACGAGGAAATACTGGTGATTGAAGTGCGCGGTAAGCGCGGTGTTGGGTACTGTAAAAGCACCACTGGTGCTGTGTTTCCTTTTGAACGTTTGAAAGCACGTAACAAGCCTAAAGGGACTGATCTCGTCTTTCCGCAAGATCATAAGAAGCAATTTAATCGTGTATTGGCCGATACAAACCTTAAAACAGATCGAGAAGGCAATCGGCGCTCATCCTATAGCCTCAGGCATACTTATATATGCCTAAGGCTGTTAGAAGGTGCGGATATTTATCAAATTTCAAAGAACTGTCGCACATCTATTTTCATGATTGAAAAGCATTATGCCGTGCATCTGAAAAATACTTTGGATGCTGGGGCGATTAATGTTCGGAAGGTTTAAGTTGAAAGGACAAAGTGAAAAACAGTTGGCAACGCTTAATGCACATCGTGGGTAAGGTTTCAGTGTTTAGTAAATAACGGCAAGAAAGAGCTAGATGTTGTTCTTATTTTGTTCTTGCAGCATCCTCCTAAGTACAGTAATATACGTTAATGAAAGAAAAGAAACATCTAAAAGGATAGTTAGAAATGTGCACTATTGATCACCCTTGGCCTGGTGTTCCAGGGTTTCCAGATCCTGAATACCCAACAGACGACAAAAAGTGATTAAAAAATAATGACTTGTAATTCTGAAAGAAAATTTGTTCAGAAAAGTGAAAGCCCCCCTGCTAAAGGAGGGCTTTTGTCTTTAGAAACCAAGCTAACTATTGGATGGGCTCTTACTGCAGGTGGTTGGTTGATTTCTCGAAGGAATCAACTCAAATTAGAGCAATCTAAAAATAGCTATGGCCACAATCATATCTTAAACAAAAAACTTTATAAAAAGCATATAGAATCCATAGCTAATAGACTAAATGAACCTCACAACCTTACTTCCTCTTCTTTAGGAAAGAATCAAAAAGATGCAATAGGTAAAATAAGCTTCGAATTAGAAAACATGGCACTTGATGTTGAACAAGGATATATAAGCGAAAAATATGTATACAGAAACCTCAAAACATTTTTGGAGCGATTTCTTATTGTCGCTCATACAGAAATTTCATACTACAGAGAAACAGTCAATTCCGACACCTTGGATAAAAACTTAGAGGTAATGATTCTTAGGCAAATATTTTATAGCAAAACTGTAACACAAAACTTATATGAAACTCTTTTCTTCAAGCCAAATTTTGATATTAGCGGCTGTTTATTTGCATCACATTTTTGCACACTAGACAAAGGATACTTTTCTTTTTTCAAAGCGATCTGGGGTAAAAAATCCTTATCTAGAAAAATCACATATCTGAATGGCACAATCGCCTTAGAGGGATATAAAAATTCTTTCAAAAATAGAATTAGGATAATTCGAATAATTGAGTATCTCATCTATGGAAGTATTGCTCTTGCGGTAAGTTTAGCGTTTTTGTCTTAAACCCCAAACGACATAGCACCGTTAATGGGGCTTTCTTCTGTGGTTATGGTGACTGGGGCTAATGTGGGTTCTTGATTTTTTTGCACTTCCTTAATGGTTGCTGAACTAGCGGCTGTTTCTAATGCAGCTAGCTTTTGGATACGCCTCTCTAGAGGCGGATGGCTGCGGAAGAGGCCTTTGGTGTTCCAACCTGAGAGGCGGCAGTTTTGGTAGATATCTGTCTTTTTTTGGATGGATTGCGTTGTTTTGATGGCGGTTAAGGCTGCAATCATGTCGTTTGGAGATGTTATTTGAGCGCTGATGGCGTCGGCGGCAAATTCACGTTTTCTCGAAAAGGACATGATTTCAATTTCTGCCAAAGGTGTAAAAATCCAGCGCGTGAATTTTTTGAGAGATTTAAAAACGAGAAAAAATGTCAGCGCTTCTTGTGCGCCGCGCAGAAAAGTCATCCGTGCCATATCGTTATTGGCAACGTGCGCGAGTTCGTGGGCGATGATCGCATCGAGTTCTTTTTTGGTGAGGTTTTCAATGGCGCCTGCGCTGAAGGCAATCATTGTATTATTTTGTTCTGTGCCCATGGCAAAGGCGTTGATGTCATCTGCTTTGTAATATCCAACAAAGGGAATGGGCGGCAAGTTGAGTTTGGCGGCGAGCTCTTGTGTTCGGATGCTAATAGGATGTGACTTTGAGAAAAATGTCACCCCATTTTTAACGGCTGCACTGCCGTTCCCTGACATAAAATGAGCAAATAAATACCCGCCGACGATGGCCCAAATGGGAACAACTATGATGGCGTAAGTGATAGAAAGAGAAGCGGCGGCGAGTAACATGGGGCCAAGTGTGAGCCATGCGATAGGCCCCATGAGCACAACAGCTGTGATGGCAGCAGGCAAAACAAGGAGCACAGCAATCACGCCGCCAATGGCAGCGCTGAGCGCCATAACGATGAGTGTTCTCACCATAGAGTTTTTTTGAACTTTCAGCGCTTTGCTCATATCCGCGCGACCAATGCCGGATCCTTAAACCATGGTGTGAAATAGATTTGAACGGGGGGAATGTTGCGCATGAAATGAATGCCGCCACGCCCTTGCGCGTTGCCCGCCATAAAGGCGATCACTTCATTGGGCGTCATCAGATTGCGGCCCGTGAGATGAAGGTTTTCTGAAATACTATAAGAGGTGCTGCCAGATGAACCGCCAGATGTACTGGCAGACATATTGGGAATATCATAGGCAACCGTTTTATCGCCCAGATATTCACTGATCAGTTTGGCGGTGTAGGGATCGTCTGTGCCAAAAAAGGTTTTGATTTCTGTTTGAAGAAAGGACTTCCAAGTCGTGGGATATTTTTGTTCTAGGGTGGGTAAGTCTTGCAGGAAAAACCAAAGTCTCACGCCTGCGCTTGCGTGGGTGCGCAGCGCCGATACAAATCTCTCATCACTGTCTAGAGCTAAAAATTCATCGAGCACAAAAAGAACAGGAATTTCAGGAATGGTTTTGTTTTCCAACATGGCATTTAAAGCAGTTGCAAAGATCATCCGCACAAAGGTTGAATAAGCTTCAATCTCTTCAAAAGGGAGCATCAAATAAACGGTGGCGGGTTTGTCCTTCAGGTCTTTAAAATTAAAGACAGAATGCGCCGTTGCTTTATGGAGGCCTTCGTTATCCCAAATGCGTAAATGTTGATTGATGCTATCCATCACCCGTGGCTTGCCTGTTTCTTGCGATTTGGTCCAAAAGTTACTGGCTGCATTTTTAATGGCGTTACTCAAATGCTCTTGGCCCATCTCCTTAAGCAGTGTGTAAAACCGCGTATTGAGAGAGGCTAAATGCGTGCGGATAAAAGACAGAGTACGATCTTTTTGGGGGCGATGACAGGCCACATATTCAATAACGGCGGATAAAAAACCGATGGCTTCATTATCAAAAAATTGTTGTTGAGGGTTGTTGCCACGGGGGTAAATCACCTCAGCCAGTTTCGTTGCGCTCAGGCTGTCTGTGACGTTATCAAGGGGATTAAAGCTATCTGTAAAGCTGCCCAGTGGTTCTAGCCCAAAGGGATTAAGCACATAAACAGGTCCAACATTTTCTTCTCGCCATTTGGCCGTTAATCCAAACAGTTCTCCTTTGGGATCAAGCACCACAGCAGAGCCTTTATATTGCAAAAGGTTGGGCACAATTTGCATAATAGATTTACCCGTGCGCGTTGGGGCAATAGTGAGTAAATGGCTCTCACCGTTCCAGTAGAGAGGATCATGCCCGTAAAGCCCCAGTGACAGACCTTTGCCGCCATGGGGCGTTAGAAAATTTTCTTTCCTTAAATCTTGTTTATTGCTCCACCTTGCGGAGCCGTGAATGGGGGGTGGGTTCTTCCGTATTTGATCTTGTTTATCGCGCAGCGCGTAAGCTTGATGGGCTTGCTCTATAATAGATGCTGGATCACGCCCCTCCTTCACAGCTGCAACCGCAGCGTCTATGGTTATGGGATCGTAGCCTTCTTTGGTGAGTTGTCGCTTTAAAGCCCAGCCTGAGCCCAGTCTGGCGATCTGCATGCCCGTCTTGGCGGAGCGGGTTATATCATCGGCGCTCAAGCCCATGGCATTTTTAAAATCAAACAGGTCGTTACTCATCACACATCCCCAACCAAGGTCCGTGTATAAGTAAGGCATTGCAACTCAAAAGAGTCAAGGCTAAGCTCTGCAACGTGTAGAGCGCACTTACAGGTTGCCCAACTTGTATTACAGGTTCGTAAAAAGCGGCCAAGTTGTTCAACCTATAACCGCGTTTTAACGGCGTCCCGCACGTTAAGAACGCGGAGTGCTGTAGGGCGTCCCCTACAACCCCGAGGAGACCTTGGGGGCGATATATTGCTTGATGCATTGTGGGGATGTGCTCGGTTTTTGGGCGGTTTTTGGGAACCCTTGCTTGGCGGATATCCGCACAAGCCATACATGGATATTGAGATGGTGGAGAAAATTGCAGGACGGTAATATCCATTGTCATATTGGGAATGTGTCTTCTAAAAATGAAGACCCGACGCAGAGGAGTGCTGTGTCTGCCGCGTCTTATCAATCTGGTGAAACGATCTTCAGTACTCAAAAGAACAAGAATATAACCGCAAGAGAAGGGGGAGATGATGAGGTTGTTTTTAAAGAAATCGCTGCGCCAAAAGGTGCGCCTGAATGGACGCATGATCGCGCTCAACTTTGGAACAAAGTAGAAGCCCATTCAAAGCGAAAAGACCAAAGACTTGCTAAAAAAATAGAGGTGGCGTTGACGCGGGATATTCCCGTTAAGGAGCGTCTTCAGCTTTTAAAAGACTTTATCAAACCGTTTGTGGCTTTAGGGTGTGTGGTGGATATGGCCATCCATAATGATGCGGAGGATCATAACC
>NVRK02000069.1 GCA_002400845.2 Hyphomicrobiales bacterium | reverse complement strand
CGTTTACAACTTTCTCCAACATTACCTAAAGAAATATCCAGAGATCAGATTTTTGCTGGCATGCCAGTAGATGCCTTCATTCAAGCAGGTGATCGTACATTTTTGGAATATTTAATTAGACCAATTACAGACAGTTTTCAAAAGGCCTTTCGCGAAGAATAATTTGAAGCGTGAATTAATAATCTGTAAAAAGTTTATTGTGCTAGCATTGATAACCTAAATAAAAGTACTAATATTACGAGTACGCAACCAAGAGTAAATAAACCAAGAGTGCGTAAGCGAGCAGAACCGATGAATTATAAATCTGAATTTCAAAGCAACGAGCTGTTTGGGCTTGTAACAGAGTTATATAATTCCATTCTCAATTCAGAGACATTTATGGATGCTTTGGAATCTTGGGACGCAAAAGTTACATCCAAAAATGAGATGCCATTAGAAGCATTAGAGTTTTTAGGCGATCAACTTTCTATTGCGCTCCCCTTGTTAGAAAATTCTTTTAAAGACATTACAACTAAAGATGAATTAGCCGATCATTTGGTCGAAGATGGGCGTCCCAGCCTTATCATTTCTACAGAAAAAATAGTTATCGGCTCAAACCCATCTGGGCGTGCCTTGTTTGGTGTGGTCGATGGTGACAGCATCAATAAATGTATCAATCTATCGCAAGATAAAGAACATTTTTTAGACCTTCTACGAAAAGCTAAAGTATCCAACAGTGAAACAGATTATGAAATTCGGCAGTTTGCTTCATGCTGTACCCCATCAAGAGCTAATTCTCATTTAGTAGGTGTTAGAGTCGTTATGCCTTCGTATGGTGATAGTGGTCTTCTCCTAATTAATGGAATGGAAATCATTATTTCCAAAGATAAACGAGAAAGCTTACAATCCTCGTTTGGTCTTACCGCTGCTGAAATGGATGTTATTGATTTATTATTGGCAGGACATGGCCAAAAGGCAATTGCAGAAATAAGAGATAGCAGAGAAGACACTGTAAAAAAACAAATACGCAGTATTAAAGATAAAACCAGTTCAAAAACTACCATTGCGTTGGTGTGTTTGATCGCAAGTTTTTCGCAATTGAAATCAGCCGATGTTCAAACGAGTAAACGCTCAATTACCAATCAGGCAGACCAAACGTATTCTATGCCGTCACAGCATAAGACAATCAATGTAAAAGGTCATCGAGTAGAATATTGCGTTTATGGCGCCGCGAAATTGCGTCCAATCTTAATGGTACATTCTTCGATGGGCGGCGTCGTATTGCCACCAAGTTTTGCAATTCATATGAACAAGCGGGGCTATAAAATTATCGTTCCCATGCGCCCTGGTTATGGATTGTCAGATCCATTAAAAGGTAACTTTAGCATCGAAAAAGTAGCAGAATTAATGCGTGATTTTGCAAATGCACTAAATCTAGAAAACTATATGGTAGCAGGATGTGCCCTTGGCTATTGTTACGCTGTTGCGCTTGCCGCATTAGAACCTAAACGCATAAAAGGCATCATTGGCATTGCAGGATATTTACCACTAGAGCCAAAACAATTTAGTGAAGTGATGCCCGCGTTCCAAAGGGCTGTCTTCAAAACCGCAGGCGGCAAACCGTCATTGGGTAAATTCTTGGTGCTGGGCGGATATCGTTTGTTACTTCAGTGTGGTGCACACACTTTATTTCAAAAGTTATTTAGAAATTCAAAAGAAGATCTTTTGGTTTGCAATGACAGTGATGCGCTTGGCCTTTTGTCTTTGGGTACAAAAATTGCTACGGCACAGGGCCTAGAAGCATTTTTAAAAGACTGTTCGCTAGCGTTATATGATTGGCGATATATCTTAGATAAAACAAAACAGCCAATGTGTTTGTTCATGGGAACAGACGATTCAATTTTTCAACCAAAAATGGTTGCAGATTTTTGCGATGTATATCCTCATATCGAATTGAATATTATAGAAAATACTGGCCAATTAATGATGTACGCTAAACCAAAATATTTGGCAGATAAAATAGCAGATCAAGCAGACAGAGATTTGAGCTGGTAATAGAGTTTCAAACGCTAAGTGGTTTAATTTTTATTGGGCGATTAAAGCTGGTTTATGCAAGTCCTTATTATAATCACAAATGGCTCACGTAGATTTTATCTATTTATAGTGGCATTTCACAAATGCAATTCTTATTTTATAATAGTAAAAACAAACTCAATAAATTAATGAGAGGGTCAAGAATGACAAAATATAACAAATCCGAAGATGTAATAAAAAAGCTTAGTCCTACTCAGTTTCGTATAACGCAAGAAAGTGGAACCGAAGCCCCAGGATCTGGAAAGTATTTGAATAATAAAGAAGTCGGTATTTATGTTGATGTTGTTTCTGGCGAACCTTTATTTGCATCTTCAGATAAATATGAATCTGGTTGTGGTTGGCCAAGCTTTACCAAACCCATTGCACCTGCACACGTAAATGAATTGACTGATACAACGCACGGCATGGCTAGAACAGAAGTACGCTCATTACATGGCGATAGCCATCTGGGTCATGTGTTTACTGATGGTCCACAAGAACAAGGTGGTCTTCGGTATTGCATTAATTCAGCTTCATTACGTTTTGTGCATCGCGAAGAAATGGATGCGCAAGGCTATGGTGATTTCATCAATCAAGTGGAGGATGTATAATGGAAAAGGCAATATTTGCAGGCGGCTGCTTTTGGGGCATGCAAGATCTTATTCGCAAGCTTGAAGGCGTTAGCGATACTCGCGTTGGTTATACTGGCGGCGATGTTAAAAATGCTACCTACCAAAATCATGGAACCCATGCAGAAGGCATTGAGATTTCATTTGACCCAGATAAAATCAGCTATCGCGAATTGCTAGAATTCTTTTTCCAAATTCACGACCCAACAACACCCATGCGTCAAGGCAATGATAGCGGGACTGCGTATCGTTCTGCAATTTATTTTACAAACGATACGCAAAAGGCAGAAGCCATTGATACAATTGCAGATGTAAATGCATCTGGTCTTTGGCCGGGCGTTGTAGTGACGCAAGTCGAACCTGTTGGCGATTTTTGGGAAGGCGAACCAGAACATCAAGACTATTTAGAACGCATTCCAGATGGATATACGTGTCACTTTGTGCGCCCCAATTGGGTGTTGCCAAAACGTAACGGGTGACCTGTTCCTTCATGCGCAAAGTTGCAGGTACAAAACCGCATTGGCGCGAGAGGTTTAATGTGGATGACAATAGCGCGCCCTAACAGAGATATTGAGCGATGTGAACTGCTGGAAGAAATTATGCTGCTATAAGACGGTGCCATAGTGCTGTTTTTAATGTTCGTTGCAATGCTGATGGCGGAGGCGAGAATTAATTTGGTTTGGGGTCATCTCCAGATGCATCGCTTTTATGCCACCCTAAAATACTAGGTTAAGTGCTCCCAGTCGGAGGCTACAAATGGAATACTAGATTGAAGCACCGTTCGTCACGTTCTCAATAAAAAACGCCGTGGCGAACCACGACGTTTATAACATTTTGTGATCTTTTCTTGTTAACGGAAAGCTCACATTTTCCAGAATGTTAAGTTCAATTGAATACAACCCTGACGATTTCGTGTCAATTAAAATCAAACACAATTCACAAATCAATTATAAAATTGAAAGACTGTTGAAAACCGATTCTTATTTCTAGTAAAATCTCGTCACACCCTTAAGCTGTATTTCAATTTTTGTAATATTTTAATTTAGATTTTGTAATTTTTGAAGGATACGTATTATGAAGTGGCGTTTAGGATTAGATTTGGGAACCAACTCGCTGGGCTGGGCTGTGTTAGGATTGGCATCAAGTAGCGCTGGCGCGAAGTGCACATCCGAAATTAACGAGATTATTGATGCAGGGGTGCGTATTTTTTCTGATGGACGCAACCCAAAAGACAAGCAATCTAATGCTGTAAAGCGCCGCGAGCCTCGTTCTGCACGCCGCAACAGAGACCGTTCTAAAAACCGTCAAGCGCGGCTTATGCGTGAGTTGATAGAATATGGCCTGATGCCAAAGGAAGAAGCTGGCCGCAAAAAGTTAGAGGGTGGCAAGGGTATTTCACAACTCGAATCCGATCCGTGGATTTTGCGTGCAAGGGCGCTGGATGAAGAAATAAGCATTCACCAATTGGGCCGTGTTATTTTTCATCTTAGCCAACGCAGAGGATTTAAGTCTAACCGTAAGACAGACAGAGCCAGCAACGAAAAAGGCAAAGTAAATGAGGCAATTAAGCGAACGCAAGCACAATTAGAAGAAGAAGGCGCGCGAACGCTGGGTGAGTTTTTTGGCGCAAGGCGTTTGGCCGTTGCTCAAGAAAACAGCGAAACACCAAAAGGCATGCGCCAAGCACAACCATTGGCAAGGGTTCGAAAATCTGGCGACGGCGCAAAATGGCAATATGATTATTATCCAACACGCGAATTGATATTAGACGAATTTGACAAAATTTGGCAGGCGCAATCTCAACACCATGCTGAACTTAACGATGATGCCTTCGAAATTATTCGCGGAACGCTTGAATTTCAATGGCCTTTAAAAGCCCAGCCCGTTGGTAAATGCACATTTTTACCAAACGAGCCAAGAGCGGCAAAAGCCCTGCCAAGCTTTCAGCGTAACCGCATTTTTCAAGAAGTGAATAATTTACGCATTCGCGCAATGGGCGGCGCAGAGCGTGCTTTATCATTGGAAGAACGTGATATATTAGCCGCTAAGCTTTTGCATCCGACAAACAAAAGCGGCACTATGACATTTGGTCAAATTCGCAAAGCCCTAAAACTTTCGCAACACGATACGTTCAGTTTGGAAAGTGAAAAACGTAAAGTGATGGATGGCGATAAAACCGCGGCTGTTTTAATGCAGGCCGATCGCTGGGGCGAAGCTTGGTTTGAGCTTTCGCTAGAAAATCAAAATGAAATTGTTACCAAGCTTATTGAAGTTGAAAGCGAAGCCGAAATACTGGCTTGGTTGCACGATGAACATGGCTTTGAGCAAGAGGCTGCTGAATACATTGCCGATGCGCCAATACCAGATGGTTATGGTAATCTTTCTAAAATTGCCATCGATAAAATATTGCCTCTCTTAGAGAGCGACGTTACGCGATACGACGAAGCGGCAACACAGGCATTTGGCGACCATGCAAATTTTGCAACAGGCGAATTGCACGATTTGAAATTACCATATTACGGTATAATTCTTAGCCGCTCAGTCGCATTTGGCACAGGTGAGCTAAAAGACATTGATGAAAAACGGTATGGAAAAATTGCCAATCCAACCGTACATGTCGCGCTAAATCAAGTGCGCGTGGTTGTGAATGATTTGATAAAACGCTTTGGCGCGCCAGAGCAAATTGTGGTCGAGGTGGCACGCGATTTGCCCTTATCTGCAAAAGGTAAAATCGAATTAAACAGCGACCAAGCAAAGAACCAAAGAGCAAATGAAGCTCGGAAAATATGGCTAGAAGACAATGGCCAGGTAAACAATTACGAAAACCGTATGCGTTTGCGTCTCTATGAAGAAATGGAAGCGCTTGCCAAGCAATGTGTGTTTACGGGGGAGCAAATAAGCCGCGATGATTTGTTTAATGGGACGATTCAAATTGAGCACCTATTACCGAAATCTCAAACCTTTGATGATGGCATTGGCAATAAAATTTTATGTACGCACAAAGCAAATATGGATAAAGGTAATCGAAGCCCATTTGAAGCTTTTGGTCACAATCCTGCTGGATATAATTGGGACGAAATATCCGTACGAGTAGCGCATTTGCCAAGGTCAAAACAATGGCGCTTTGGGTCTGACGCAATGGATAAATTTAAAGATGAAGGCAGTTTTATGGACCGCCAACTTAACAATACTCGCTACATTGCCCGTCTAACAAAAGGTTATTTAGAGGCCATTTATGGCGGTGCACCAAAAGCAGGTGGCAAGCAACATGTGTGGGTAGTTCCTGGAAAATTAACCTCAGACCTACGTTACCACTGGAATTTGGACAGTGTATTGCGTGGCCATAACGAGCAGATAGCCGAAGCACAAAAGAAAAACCGCAACGATCATAGGCACCATGCAATAGACGCCATTGTTGTGGGCATGACTGACAGGTCTTTAGTAAAGGCGGCATCTGATTTGGCCAAACAAAACCACGACATGTCCATGCGATTATTTGATGGTCTGCAAGAACCGTGGAACGGTTTTAGAGATGAAGTTCGTGATGTAATTCAAAAAATTACGGTCAGTCATAAGCCAGATCATGGGTTTCAAGGTGCCATGCACAACGACACTGCATATGGCATTCCAAAAGGCATAGAAGGCGAACCAGATAAAAAAGGCGTGCGAACCGTTGTAACGCGCAAACCGCTAGACGGCGGTTTTTCGGCACCAAAAGATTTGCAAAAAATTCGCGACTACGACATTAAAATGGCATTGCTAGAAGTAACTAAAGGGCTGAGTGGAAGCGAGTTTAAATCTGTTTTAATTAAAACAGGCGAAGAAATGCAACCACCTGTACGCCGTGTGCGCATAGAAGAAAAACTAAAAATCATCGAGATTGCAGATCGTAAAACTGGTAAAATCTATAAAGGCTATAAAGGTGATAGCAATTATTGTTACGATATTTGGCTAGATGTTAAGGG
>NVRK02000068.1 GCA_002400845.2 Hyphomicrobiales bacterium | reverse complement strand
TCTTTTAGCAACCACAAACGAAACGATCATCCAAAGATATGAACCCAAGATCAGCGCGTTCGAGCGCGATAAAACCGGTTATGCCGATCAAATCATGCACTTGGACAATCCGAATCGTGGCACCTATGAAGACAAACTAGAACCAGCCCTTCAAATCATTGCAAGCCCTTGGAAACTATGGGCTTCTGGCAATATCACATTACGCAAGCTAGTGCTGAAACTCGCCTTTGCAGAGCGTATTCGCTATGACCGAAATAAGGGACCTAGAACCGCCAATTTATCTATGCCTTTCAAGGCGTAAGATGGTGTTTTAGGGTGTGATTTTAAAGATGGTGCGGCCGAGAAGACTCGAACTTCCACCCGTGTTACCGGACAGCGACCTCAACGCTGCGCGTCTACCAATTCCGCCACGGCCGCACTCTAATGTCAAAAGCGTTCTAACGTGAACAGTTAGGAGGTGTTTTTACCTTCAACGTAGCGCGTGTAACAAATCAACCAAGTTCAAACAAGTGGCAAAATTATCAATTTTGATTTTTATTGGTTTATTTATTAATAAGCAGAAAATTACGGCGTAATAAAATGCCCCACTGTGAAAAACTACAGCAGGGCAGATGTTTATTCAAATGAGGTGTATTTATTTTAGTTTCAGCATGTCACCAATTTTAAGAGTGCGAACGTTTTTTACACCATTCATATCTTTAATAGATTTCCACATTTGTGCGTCACCAAGCTTGTCTTTTGCAATGTTCCAAAGATTGTCACCTTTTCGGATCATGTAGTCTACAGCCATCATAGGCTTCATAGCTGGTTTCTTCATCATAGCTGCAAACATTGCTCCCTTTAGCACACGTCCATCTGTGTAGGGTTTATAAGGGCTGTTCTTGGCGATGTAGTTTGCGACAACTTGCTCAAGACCTGGTCCAAAATCGTAGGCATTTAGACCATTGTTTTTGAATAATTTATAGCCATCACCACCCGCGCGCATAAAGTCGTTTGAAACCACTTTATATAATTTGCTTTCATCTATGTCAGTCCAATCTCCCTCATACATTACTTGAACTTGCTTAATACGGCCTTTGCCAGCTTCAACACTTTCATCCCATGCATAACGCAACCCTGCAAC
This sequence comes from Hyphomicrobiales bacterium, assembly GCA_002400845.2. Lineage (GTDB taxonomy): Bacteria > Pseudomonadota > Alphaproteobacteria > Rhizobiales > Rhizobiaceae > Salaquimonas. Next base: position 30,271 of record NVRK02000068.1, on the reverse strand, counting down.
TTGCGGAAAACGACCTTTAACTTCGGCTGTTTGTGAAACGCCGCTTTCTAGCGACGCAATAATGTCAGCGCCAGAAAGTTCAAACGTTGCCAATGCATTTTGGAATGGCAATACCGTAAGCACATCGCCCATAGTCGTTTGCCCAGCCCCAATTGAAGCACGCAAGCCACCACCATTTATAATAGTTATGGTTACGCCTTGGGATTTGGTGCGATCTAACATTGCATCTGCAACCAAATTGCCCATTTCGCACTCTTTTAAACGACAAGAATTTCGATCACCATCAATGACACCTGTTGTAGAGCCTACCACCTGACTTTTGAGGTCTTCTATAGGGACCGCTAGATCTGCAATGCGCCTAACAAACGGTGGATAGGGCGCTACGCTGCTGTCAAGTAAATGTGGATTGCCATAGGCGTCTTTTACATTACCCTCATCATCAAAAACGACACGAAGTTCGCCAACATATTTTGAATAGGCATAGGCTTGAACAATTGGAACTTTTTGACCCGCAGGATTGGTTTTCCATACAGGATATTTGTCAGCTGCTCTTTTATCGGTGTTTGATAAAAGTGTATGGCTGTGCCCTCCAACAATGACATCAATGCCAATTACATTTTGCGCAATGCGTTTGTCTTCTTCTAGGCCAACATGCGTAACTGCAATAATTTTATTGATGCCATAAGATTGAAGTTTTGGAACAATAGAATTTAAATATTCAACAGTGTCTATCCAAGAGACATCTTCCCCCGGCGATGATGTTTCACCTGTATCTGTTGCAAGCACAGAAACGATACCAATGCGCTCACCGCCTTTTTCAACAATCACATAACCATTGATTAGGCCTTTTAATATTGAGGTGTTTTCAACTTTGGTATTACCAGAAATTACAGGAAATTTTGCGGCTGTAATAAAGTCTGCAAGTTTTTGTGGCCCATCATCAAATTCGTGATTACCAACCGCCATTGCATCTGGTTTAATGGCGTTTAAAAATTCAACGGCAGCTGAACCTTTATATTTTGAATAGAATAGGGACCCTTGAAATTGATCTCCAGCATCCAGAACAATTACATTGTCGCCATGCGCTTCTAATTTGGATCTGCGCGCATCAATTTTTGTCTTAACTCTTGCAATGCCGCCAAAACATTTAGAGGCGTCTTTGTCTTTTTGAGAACAGGTTGCGTTATATTTGTTTATCGGTTCAATTCTACTGTGCAGGTCATTTATATGTAAAATATTAAGTGAATAGTCTGCTTGTGCAGTACTTACTCCAAAAGCAACAAGTGATACTGATGTTAATGCAAATAGTTTATTCATAAGTAATCTCCCAATATAATAGACAAATTTATATTGTATGAGAGACTATGTTGGTCAACTATTTGTGACAAGTTGTATTTATTAAATGTAAATTGATGTTTCGCCACAAAAGCAAAAAAAGTCGGCTTTTATACTATAAAGCCAACTTAAAATGGTTGTGGATTTCATGGGATTACGTTTATTCGGTTCTTAGCCGCGTCTTAATTTGTCAATCAGGCTATTACCTGCATTCGCCCGTTTCGCGACATGCTGTGGTGCAGGTGCTGGCATAGGTGTACTATATCCATTAAGTGGATGATCTTCAGAAGGCGCTTCTACAGTACGACCATTTGGATATGTTGACTTTTGCCAAGTCGCAGCGCTTGCCCGTATGTCGGCAATTGCTTTATGAGCTGAGGACGAATTAGAGCTCTTTTGAGCTGTGCTATTATCGCGTTGTTCAACACCAATAGATTTGCCAGATACCTGTAAAGAAGATTGTCCGTTTATGTTAATGCCGTCATCATCATTATAAAGACTAGCAAAAGCGTTTTCTTTACGCATTTTAGAAATGACACCTTGTAGATTTACAACTTTACCAGCACGCGTATCTTCTTGGATTTGTCGAATGTTTGCCCCTGGTAAATCTTTGGCAAGTACTGTTTCAAAAGTCATTCGCATAGGGCTGTGCAACGCCTCACCAAACGCAATGCATTCTCGATTTGAAATTGAAGGTAAGAAATTTATGGTGCTTTGTGCGCCACTGTTAAAGGCACCGGCAATAATTTCTTGGTCTTTTTGGTTAGACAAGCGCATCGCAAAAAAAGTATTGCACTGCGAAAGAATTGTTGGGTCTAATTCGCCTGGTCTTTGCGTGATGATACCAAGATATACACCATATTTACGGCCTTCTTTGGCGATGCGTCCAATGGACTGACGGGTGGGCCAAAAGCCAGCATCTATGTCGGCAGGAATGTAACGGTGCGCTTCTTCGCAAACAACCAATGTTTGAATAGCGCCTTCGCTAGATACAGCAAGATCAAAAGCTAAACGACATAATACTGATACGACAGAAGAAACAACTTCGGCAGGAAGGCCAGACATTTCTAATACGCATATTGGTAAATCGTTTTGTGGCAGGCGAAATATTTTAGAAATAATTTCTTCAATTTTATCACCGCCACAAGCGTTTTTATCGAACATAAACTGGAATCGTAAATCGACGGAGATCGTGCTAATTTTTTCAGCAAGCGTTTTTAACAGTGGCTTTTCAGATTTGTTATCCAATAAACCCAAACGTGCGTCGATCAGTTTCATAAGGTCAGGAATTCTATATGGAACAGGTGAATCTGCACTTATATTGTTTACAGATTTTGATTTAATGGCAGTTGAATTTTTATCACTTTGACGTTCTTGTTTATACTGCTCTTTAGCTTCAACAATTAATTCACGCAAAAGCTCTGTTTCAAGCTCCATACCTTTTTGGCCACGAAATATAACTTCAGCAAATTCAGCAAGTCCAAACATCCAAAATGGAAGTTTTAGCTGATCTGCGCTAATAACAATTGCTTTGTTAGGAAAGGCTGCTCCAAATTCATTGTGCGGATCAAGCATAAGTACGCGAATGTCTTTGCGTGCTTCAATGATTTTACGAAGCATCAGCGTAACAGAAGTCGATTTACCAACACCAGTAGAGCCAACAACTGCAAAGTGACGCGATAAAAGTTTGTTTACATCTATCTTTGCTTCAATGGATTTTGACTGAGTAAGATTGCCAATAGTTATAATATCTTTCGCATCATTTTCGTAAATAGCCTCAAGGTCCTTTCCTCTAATTGGGTGTGCGATACAACCCATTTGAGGAAATTGTGTGATGCCTGATGTGAATTTTATGCCAAACTCATTTTGTTGAATTTCGCCAATAAATTCAACATGCACACGTACTTGGTTTTGTTCTTTATCATTCCAATTTTGATCGGAGCTTTCAACCTTATAGCACTGACAAATAATTCTGCTATCGCCAACGCTGATTGATAGTTGCTGCCCAACAGACCAAAAATTTTGCATATGTTCAAGGCTAGAATCTACAGGCGCTGAAATAATACCACGTCTACTATCGCACTCAATAACATAGCCTTGAGTACGTTTTCTATCAGCTTGTTTTGTTGGTTGATCTTGTGTTGGTTGATCAAAATTATTACTGGCTATCATATGCATCTCTTATTTGTTTACCGTCTAGGAACCGTAATTTATCGACCCACTAAACATGTTTTGAAACCAAGCATATGTTTTTCAACATTTCTATAGATGCCAATATAGTTATTTTAGGTTAATTTCAGGTTGTTTTTTATGGTTAATATTTCTCTAACAATAAGCTTAGCGCGCGAGGTGTCTTGTGAACTGCCCTAAAAATAACTTGATCGAGAGTGCGTTGTGTTTAGAACAAGTGTTGTTAGGGGAGTGTGAGTTACTTCTCCAATGCACTGAACGACATAAATACTGCCAAGCAGAACAATTCTTATTGTAATTTGTAGTTTATATGAATCACATCTGTCGTTCCCAGCAGTCGCTTTATGACAGACAATGACGGGCCGCGGAATGACCAATGATAATGAGAACATTAAAGTTGATAAAACGGATAGTAATTCTGTCAATAAAGGTATCTCAGCTAGTACCTATTTAAAAAATCTTTATGATGAAGATGGGCATATACAGTCAGGTTTTACTGGTGAAATAAGAAATTTCATTGCAAATAAAAATTCAGAAGAATTAATTAAGATCATCAGTCCATTGCACGAATCTGAATTGGGTGACGTGCTGGAAGCCATTAGTTCCGATGAGCGCCGTCATTTGGTAGAATTAACTGGTAACGATTTTGACTTTAATGCGTTGACGGAAGTTGACGAGGTAATTCGATTAGACATTGTTGAAAATGTTTCAAATGAAAAACTTGCAGAGGGATTACTAGATCTTGATTCCGATGATGCTGTTTTCATTTTGGAAGATATGGAAGAGGAAGACCAAAAGGAAATCCTCGAAAAGTTACCTATTGATGATAGGCTTTTACTTAAGAGGTCTTTGGAATATCCTGAAGAGAGCGCTGGTCGGCGCATGCAGACCGAAGTTATTGCAGTCCCACCTTTTTGGTCAGTAGGGCAAACCATAGACTATATGCGGGAGGACGATGACCTTCCTGAAAGTTTTTATGAGATATTTATTGTGTCTCCTGGGTACGAACTATTGGGTTCTATTCAATTAGATAAACTTTTGCGTGCTGGGCGGTCAACAATTATCGAGACCTTAATGATTGAAGCAAAGCACCCAATTGAAGCAACACTAGATCAAGAAGAAGCTGCATTAATATTCCAGCAATATGATTTAACATCAGCCGCGGTAATTGAGAAGGGTGGCCGACTGGTGGGTATGATTACTATCGATGATATCGTAGATGTTATTAATGAAGAGGCAGAAGAAGATATTAAAAGACTGGCTGGTGTTGGCGATGAGGAATTGTCAGACAGTGTTATAACCATCGCAAAATCTCGTTTTTTATGGCTCTTGATAAATTTATTTACGGCAATTCTTGCATCATACGTTATCAGCCTTTTTGATGCGACGATTGAACAGATGGTTGCTCTGGCCGTTTTAATGCCAATTGTTGCTTCTATGGGTGGCAATGCAGGAACACAGACCATGACAGTTGCTGTGAGGGCTTTGTCCCAAAGAGATATTCATAGTTATAATACCGGTCGTATTATCCGCCGCGAATTATTTGTAGGAATAATCAACGGCCTAGGGTTCGCTATTTTAATTGGAATAGTGGCAACTTGGTGGTTCTCTAGTTATGGATTGGGTATCGTTATAGGTATTGCGATGATATTCAATATGATCTGCGCCGCATTGGCGGGGATTTTAATACCGCTAACTTTGGAAAGATTAGAAATTGATCCAGCTATTGCATCCAGCGTTTTTGTGACAACGGTTACAGATGTTGTCGGCTTTTTTGTATTCTTAAGTTTAGCGGCATTTTGGTTTCAATTGTCATAGTTTATTGACTTTTATGCTGTTATGGCACAAGTACAAAATAGATTTTATAGAGTAAGAGCGGTATAGAGAATTGGCAGAAATCAACCCAAACGAATTTTATAGTATTACTGATCTTACACGTGAATTTGGTGTTTCTACTAGAACGATCAGGTTCTATGAGGATGAGGGACTAATTCACCCGTTAAGACGTGGTCGTACACGTTTGTTTCGTCCAACAGATCGACGTCTGCTGAGTTTTATTTTGCGCGGTAAACGCCTTGGCTTTTCAATTGCTGAAATTCGAGAAATTTTAGGAATGTATAAAGAGCCACCAGGTGAGGCAGGGCAGTTGAACTTGCTTATGAAACGTGTTCAGGAAAAACGTGAGGCTTTGGAACAAAAACGAAGTGATATAGTCGAAACACTTGCTGAGCTAGATCAGGTCGAAGAAGCCACATTAGCGCGGTTAGCTGAATTGGATGTTGGAAGATAGTATTGATTGGCTCCGCGTTAAAACCAGCGTCGTACCTTTTGAGTGTATTTTTCCCATTCTTCACCAAACATTTCTAATAAATGACGTTCTTCTCGTTTTATGACAATTTCATTGGTAATAAAGGCTGCGACCAGCCCCAATAAAATGTACCAAATATTTTCAAAAAACAGTGCAAGCCCAAAAGTAATGATCGTATTACCAAGATAAATTGGATTGCGTGAAATAGAAAAAGGTCCGCTGGTGACAAGGTGGCTAGCGGCCTTAGTTGGTAAAATTGTGGTTAAGTGCTTGCGCAGGGTGATTGCTGAATAAAAATCCAACACCAATCCTGCACCAATTAACAATATGCCAGTAGCGTGGAAGCCAATTGTCGATATTGCACTCAAAGAATGGCCATCAAGCCAAATAGCACCCCATTTTTGTTCTATTGTATACGCTGAAATAATAGACGTTAAATATAGTATTGGTGGCCACAGAATTCTATTGGGTGGCGTTTTTACGTTTTTCATTTAAACTCCAAAAGTCACTAACTTTAATAAAAAGATTGAATTAGGAAAAAACTTTAATGTCAAGGAAGGTTAGAGCGCTGGTATCAAGCGACTATGATAAGTGGTTGCCATTATGGCAGGGCTATCAAGAATTCTATGAAGCCGACTTATCAGCTGTTACACAAAATACCTTTGGGCGTCTTGTGAGTGAAGCAGAAAACACGCCTTCTGGTCTTGTCGTTGAGAATGATGCTGGAGAATTGCTTGGGCTTGCACATTATCTATTTCATGCAACAACTTGGTCGCCTAAGAGCCGTTGTTATCTCAATGATTTATTTACAGTCAGTAATGCGCGTGGGCTTGGCGTAGGGCGTTCCCTTATTGAAGCTACTGCACAAATTGCGCGAAATGCTGACAGCGATCAACTTTATTGGCTAACCCATGAATTGAATTTAGATGGGCGTAGACTATACGACAAAGTTGCAAGTTTCACACAATTCGTAAAATACAAATTTTAGCGCATAAATTTACGCTCTAAGCGATATACAAAACCAACGCTATAAGGCCCATCATGATCGGTTGATGTACTATGTAGTAAATCAAGCTATGACGACCAATATATTTTATAGTGCGCCCGTAAATATTTTCAAACTTGAATTTTGAAAGTGCATCAATCCATTTTTTTGAGACTGCTAATTGTGTCGACCCAATGCCGAATAATACGGCCGCAAAAAATGGGAACAACGGCACGAAGTCACTAGATTTTGCCACATGAGCACTAAGCCCAGTCCAAGACCATAATGGGTTGCTTAGTATGTCTAGCTTTAGCCAAATGCCTAAGAACAGGCTTGAAAATCCAAATATGTAATTTAGCCAATAGGGGAACTTAAGAAAGAGCAGCCCCAAAATACTTGCCAAAGCGATGTGATGCAGAATGCCAAAAAAGATATAGAATGCTGGTGTTACATAATAGGTGGCAATGGTTATCACAATTGCGGCAATAATAACTTTTGTAAGTCGTAGTAAATATGCTTTTTTATTAAAGCCAGTTTGATGTGCAAACACCAAGCCTACGCCTACAAGAAATAGAAAAGAGCTGGCAATGCATCGTGCAAACCAAACCATCGCTGGACTACCCGCAAAGCCAGCTTTGACGACACCAAATAGTTCCATGTCCCATCCAAAGTGAAACAGCGTCATGGCGAGCAACGCAATACCACGCGCAAAATCTATAATTTCAATTCGTGACATTATAATTGTTGGAAAGTGCTGATGCTGGGTCAAAATTTTATCCTGAATAAGCTTACATCTAGCTCTAAACAATGCGCATGCTAGAAGCAACAGTACCTGCTTAGTTAATAATATGTGAATAGGATGTTTTCAATTTGACTTTATTACGTAGCGACAATGGAGAATATATACATCACAATAAGCAGTTATCTAATTGATTTAATTGTATAATAAATTATTTATTAATAAGTTTATTAACTGCTATGCATTGCGCGCATGGCTACCCATCAATCTAAGCATTGATTAATAGGCCATGTGCTGTTGCCTCTTGCCACAAAAAAGCCTAAATCCCAAAAAATCAAATTAAGCAAGTTAATCGCTTTAGCATCTCTAGCGATGTAAGAACTTAAAAAGATATAGGTAGTGCGTTTTATGATTGAAGAAAAAGCTCAAGGCTCAGTTTGGAGTGTCGCGATATTGGCGGTAGTTTTGTTTTTGGCAATTATATCTTTTGAGGGCGTTTTTGCACCGGCTAAGGTGACTTCGATTTCTACCAATGTAATTAGCCAATAATTACCTTTTCAATATTATGAAGAACTAAGACCCGTAAAGTTCGGGTCTTTTTTATTTGCGATTTTATTGGTTTTTCTTACCAATTTACTTCTGGTGCATCGCTCCACATTCTGCCAAGTTAAACCATGAGTTTCCCCAAAGGGAAAACGAATGATTGTATTTACAAGTTAGCAGGGAGCATATCATGACAATTAAATCTGTAGAGCAATTGGTGGCAATTGCTAACAAGCAAATTGTTACGCTTTCAGCGCAACAGGCATTAAAAAAACAAAAGCTCGATGAAGCCGTTTTGGTAGACATTCGCGATATTCGCGAACTTAATAAATCTGGTAAAGTAAAGGGCGCCGAGCATGCGCCAAGAGGCATGCTTGAATTTTGGTTTGATCCTTCATGTGAATATCATCGACCATGTTTTTCTAACAAAGATAAAACCTATATTTTATATTGTGCTCTTGGCTGGCGTTCTGCTCTTGCGGCAAAATCATTGCAAGATATGGGGTTTGAAAACATTGCACATGTTCAGGGAGGCTTTGCTGGCTTGGTTGAAGCCAATGCGAATATATTTACAAAGTAATTTAGCCAAGAAATTGCTCTCTGGTTTTAATTCTAACTTTTTTCAAATACGATATGCCTATGACCCAAATCAATCCCAAGACTAAGCCTTTAAATCTCGTGAAATTATGTGTTGGCGTGTCGGCGGTAGAAGAGTTGCAGGCAGCAGTTGATTATAGACTGGAACAACGCCAATTAAACGGCAAGCCGATTGAGCAAATTCATACAACCCGCATGACGCCAAAGCGTGCAGATGAATTATTGCAAGGTGGGTCGCTATATTGGGTCATAAAGGGCAGAATTCAAATAAGACAGGTTTTATTAGACATTCGACCATTTGTAGATGGCGAAGGCATTAAGCGTTGCGATTTGGTGTTGGAGCCACGATTGATTGAAACTGAGTTTCAGCCAAGGAGAGCATTCCAAGGTTGGCGATATCTAAAAGCCGAGGATTGCCCCCCTGATATGGGTAAGGGAAGTGCTAAAGATACATTGCCTAATTTCTTAAAATCTGAGCTGTCAGAACTTGGTTTGTTATAGACAAGTACAATACTTGCCATGTGACTAACCCAGTCTTTTTAACCACATGGCGTTTACCTTAAGTCTTTACTACCTTTTGCAAATTGCACCAAAATCTCATTAGAGACCTTGCATATAGCGCGTTTTTATCAGACACTATCCTCATCACCGCACCTTATGCGTGTGATAAGGGGTTTAGGGATTGGGACGTCGATATGTATGAGTACGGCAGACAAAATGACTCTTCACAAAGAAAACACGCTTATGTAATTGTTTGTGGAAATGAAAAAGGTGGTTCTGGGAAGACAACAACTGCCATGCACATAATTGTTGGGTTGCTTAATGCAGGTCATAGTGTTGCAAGTTTTGACTTAGATACAAGGCAATTAAGTCTTTCAAGATATATAGATAATCGCAAGGTCTGGATATCCAGAAATAAAACAAAAATACCAATGCCAGACCATTTTTATTGCGAAAGAGGTTTTAGTGACAGTGTTCTTGTAAATGAGAACCATGAGCTAAAGCAATTCTCTGAAAATCTTCAAAGTGTAGAGCGCTCTCACGATTTTGTCGTAATTGATACGCCAGGACACGACAGCTACTTAATGAGACTAGCGCATTCAATGGCTGATACGCTTATCACACCTTTAAATGATTCCTACATCGATTTTGATGTGTTAGGCCGTATTGATGGTCCAACGGGTGAACTTACAAATATCTCCCATTATGCAAATATGGTGCGTGAAGCGCGCCGTAATCGCCGTAATGTTGATAACAGCTTGCTTGATTGGGTTGTGGTTCGTAACCGTCTTTCTCAATTAGCTTCACGTAACAATAAGAACATTGAAGAGAGCTTAAACGCACTTTCAATGAAACTTGGTTGCAGATTAGCCAACGGCATTTCTGAACGTGTTGTATTTAGAGAATTGTTTCCGCATGGCTTAACGGTGCTTGATGAAGTAAGTCCAACAAAAACACAACGCCCAAATTCGATATCGCATTTAGCGGCACGCCAAGAGGTGAGAACCCTTATTTCTACATTGCGTTTGCCAATTGACCAAGCAGGTAAAATACGAGCTGATGCGAGAAAGACTTGGATTAATGCCTCAGCAAAGCCATTTAGGCGTTTAAGGTCAGCTGGAGAATAAAAGTTAAAATGAGTACTTGCAATTTTAGCCAAATATTCCAAATGTAAGCTATGTTTGGAATATTCTATTTAGTGCTCATTGTATTGCTGATATTTTTATTGGCGGCTTTTTTTGCCTTTACACCTGCAAAAAAACTCGTGCGTCTAACACAATTTGCAGGACCTGCTATCACAATAGCATTGGGTGCAATACTTACAATTGCTGGCAGAGGTATTGTAGGCTTACCCATGTTGGGTATTGGCCTTGCATGGCTTCAATACACAAGATCGCGTTTGAAATAATTTATATGCGTTGTATTATTTATAACAAAATTGAACGGCTCTATTGCCATTCGGTGTATAAACACGCAACCGAATTGTGACGGGCTCTTTCGTTGCGCGCCGTGTACGAGCCGCATGTGAAAGCAGGGCGCCAATCAATTGCTTAGATTTTGTTATTGGGCTCTTGCGGGCAAGGCTGGATAATTCAAAGCTTTTACGATGAAGCACCTGAGCGCCACGCAATTTTTGTGAATTACTTAGTATATTTTCTCTAGATTTGACTAGAGGTATTCCTAGTTTAAGCATTTTCAAACCTCACTCAAAACAAATGGTTCAATGCACTTTATAATCGTATTACAAAATAATATGGATGCAGTCTCTAATGTAAAACTAGAGACTGGTCTTTAGTTAGCAAGAGCCAAGCAGCCATACTTCTTCTTTAAGTTCTTACATGCCGCCCAAGCAGATTTTTTAGACACAAAACCAGCAAATCTAGCACGGTATAATTTAGTGCCATTTTTATCAACGCTCATCGTGTAATTAGAAACGCTACGAAGTGTTCTAGGTGAATATTTTCTAGCACCTTCAAGTAAATCTATTGCCGCAGCTTTAGACGGTACAGCACCAATTTGTATTTGCCAGCCAGAAGCAGGCTTTTCAGTTTGGACTGTAAGTTGTTTAGTACTATGACTTGTCGCAACACGAGATTGAATAGAGGCCGTAACGATAGGGTCTCTATGTGCAATAGGGCTAGCGGTTGGTACAGGAATTAGTGAAGTTGGCAATGTAATTGTTTCTAAATTTCCACCAAAACCACCAAGCGAGCCAGCGCTTGCATAAGCTGTTACCATAGTAGGCCTTTTTTGCGGAGTAGGCGCATTCTTTGGTCTTTTAAAGACAGAAGCAAATGCATTGCTTGGGCGTCCTTTAGCAACAACAATACGGTCGCGACCAGTTGTCGCTTTGCCAATATATTTGCCAATGAGTTTCGTCATTTGTTGATTGCGGCTTCTGCCAGATTTTCCGCCCATTACAACACCAACGATTGAACGTTTGCGATCATACACAGAGCTAACCAAATTAAAGCCTGATGCGCGCGTGTAGCCAGTTTTAATGCCATCAACTCCGCGTACTTTACCTAAAAGCCTGTTATGGTTACCATAAACGCGCTTACCGTACTTAAATGAACGGGTCTTAAAGTATCTAAAATACTTAGGGTAATGTTCGCGCATTGCTATACCAAGCGTTGCCATATCACGTGCGGTTGTTACCTGTTTAGAGTTAGGCAATCCAGATGCGTTCTTAAATGTAGTACGGCTCATGCCAATAGAACGCGCTTTGCGAGTCATTAGAACAGCGAATTTTGATTCTGTGCCGCCAATGTGTTCGCCAATCGCAGCGGCAACATCGTTCGCAGATTTAGTAACAAGCGCATAAATAGCCTGTTCAGCGCTTAACGAGCCACCAACTCTAATGCCTAATTTTGACGGTTGCATAGATGCGGCATGTCTAGAAATGCGAATACGGGTTCGCTTGCTAACGTTGCCCTTTTCCATTTGTTCAAACAGCATATAGAGTGTCATCATTTTAGTAAGTGATGCTGGGTATCGTAAACTATCTGCTTTATAAGAATAAAGTGTTTTGCCATTTTTGGCATCCACTACAATTCCTGCATATTTTTTATTTGCAGAAGCCACAGATAAACTCGTTGCAGAAAATGCAATTGATAGAATTACAGCTGATAAAACGCGTGTAAAAACGCGCCCCAATGACGGGGTGGTCGATCCAGTTACGGTACGCACGACATACTCTCCAATATACACAGCCCAAACACGGCTAAGGAGTTAAATACTAAAGACGGCGAAAATACCGCTCGTTGAAACTTGTATGTGCACAATAACTGACTATGGTTACTAATAAGTTTATGGTTTGCTAATCATTTGAAAACTTTTTCAACTTTGATTCAACTTTGATTTAGATGAAATGTGAATATTTGAAAAAAGTTTTGTATTTACTCTTATAATTGTCCTCAAGCGTTCTTAACTACTTTTACAGAAAGGTGGTTACATCTGTCTTTTTACTCAGTTGGTTATCGCAAAATTGTTGACCTTGTTGGTTTACACAAATACGATATTTATTGAATATATTGATCGCGCGCAAAAAAAGGACGCAAATAGTTGTTAGATTTGAGTTTCCAACTAAGAAGTGTTGAAGAGTTAACTGTATATAATAACGTTTCTCAACTGAGGGGTGTTATAATAAAAGCCAACGCGCAAGATGATAATAATAGCGGCTCTGGTGATGATGATGGAGATTCTGAAACAGGTGTTGCCACAAAAACGAAAACTAAAACAAAGAAACCCAATATGTATAGGGTTTTGCTTTTAAATGATGATTTTACTCCAATGGAGTTTGTTATTATGATTTTAGAACGCTTTTTTAGAAAAACTGGTGACGAAGCAACGCAAATTATGTTGCACGTTCATAATAATGGTGTCGGCGAGTGTGGGGTGTTTACCTACGAAGTCGCCGAAACTAAAGTAACGCAGGTAATGGATTTTGCTAGAAAAAATCAACATCCATTGCAATGTATATTAGAAAAACAATAAGTGCGTCGCGTATGCGATAAATTACGGAGTTTCAATGCCCTCATTTACAGAGAGTCTAGAGAAAGTACTACACACTGCATTAACGTTCGCAAGTGATCGTAGTCAAGAATATGCAACGCTAGAGCATTTGCTATTGGCGCTTATTGATGATGAGCATGCCGCAGATGTAATGACAGCTTGCAATGTAAACCTTCAGAACCTGCGAACTACATTGACCGAATATATAGACAATGAATTGTCAAATCTCGTTGGTGATGTAGATGAAGAGGCTAAACCAACTTCTGGCTTCCATCGTGTTATTCAGCGTGCAGTAATTCATGTTCAGTCTTCAGGGCGTGAAGAAGTGACTGGTGCAAATGTGCTTGTTGCAATCTTTGCCGAGCGCGAAAGTCATGCAGCATACTTTCTGCAAGAACAAGACATGACCCGTTATGATGCGGTGAACTTTATCTCTCATGGTATTTCTAAACGCAAAGGCGCTTCAGAAATTAGACCCATTCGCGGTATCGAAGACGAGGCGAGTAATATGGGTGGCGAAGAAGATACAAAGCAAAAAGGCGATGCGCTTGCATCTTACTGTGTAAATCTTAATCAAAAGGCGATTGATGGCAAAATTGATCCATTAATTGGACGCGCTAAAGAAGTTTCAAGAACCGTTCAAATTTTGTGCCGTAGATCTAAAAACAATCCGCTATACGTTGGTGATCCTGGTGTTGGTAAAACAGCAATTGCCGAAGGTCTAGCAAAACGTATCGTCGATGGCGATGTACCAAAAATATTAGCCAATGCTGTAATCTTTTCGTTAGACATGGGCACATTGTTAGCAGGCACACGTTATCGTGGTGATTTTGAAGAGCGCCTGAAAATGGTTCTAAAAGAGATTGAAGAAACACCAGACTCAATTTTGTTTATCGACGAGATACATACTGTTATTGGAGCTGGAGCCACATCTGGCGGCGCTATGGACGCATCTAACCTGCTTAAGCCAGCGCTTTCGTCAGGTGCAATTCGCTGTATTGGTTCGACAACTTATAAAGAGTACAGACAATTTTTTGAGAAGGACCGTGCATTGGTACGTCGTTTTCAAAAAATCGATGTCAACGAACCAACGTTGGAAGAGGCGATTGAAATAATGAAAGGCCTAAAGCCTTATTTCGAAGAGTTTCACGAAGTTAAATATACCGACGATGCGATTAAAGCTGCAGTTGAATTATCATCTCGCTATATCAACGATCGAAAACTGCCAGATAAAGCAATTGATGTTGTTGATGAATCAGGTGCTTTACAGCGCATAGTCGACGCAAAAAAACGCAAAAAAATCATAGACGTTGTCGATATCGAAGAGACGATTGCCACAATGGCTCGTATTCCTGCCAAGTCGGTTTCTAAAGATGACACCAAAGTTCTTTCAAATCTAGAAAGCCAACTAAAACGCGTTGTTTATGGTCAAGATCAAGCAATTGAAGCCTTGGCTGGCGCTATAAAATTAGCAAGAGCTGGCCTGCGTGAACCAGAAAAACCAATTGGTTCGTATTTATTCTCTGGCCCAACAGGTGTTGGTAAGACAGAGGTTGCAAAACAACTTGCAAGCTCGCTTGGCGTAGAATTGTTACGCTTTGATATGTCTGAATACATGGAGCGTCACACGGTTGCGCGTTTGCTTGGTGCACCTCCAGGCTATGTAGGCTTTGACCAAGGTGGTTTGTTGACCGATGGTGTGGATCAACACCCACATTGCGTCTTACTGCTTGATGAAATCGAAAAAGCACACCCAGATGTATTCAACATCTTATTACAGGTGATGGATAATGGTAAGCTTACCGATCATAACGGCAAAGAAATTAGTTTTAGAAACGTAATTTTGATTATGACATCAAATGCTGGCGCTTCTGAAATGCAAAAAGCTGCCATCGGTTTTGGTTCTACTAAAAAGACTGGTGAGGATATCGAGGCGATCAACCGTTTGTTCCCACCTGAGTTTAGAAACCGTTTGGATGCAATTATTCCATTTGGTTCACTACCGACACCTGTCATTCATCGTGTGGTAGAAAAATTCATCATGCAGTTAGAAGCACAGCTTGCAGAACGCGGTGTTACTTTCGAATTGACCAAACCTGCAATCTCTTGGCTTGCAATTAAAGGTTACGATGAGGCAATGGGCGCACGTCCACTTGGCCGCGTAATTCAAGAATACATCAAAAAACCGCTTGCCGATGAAGTATTGTTCGGAAAACTTAAAAAAGGCGGTACAGTGATTGTCGATCTTGTACGCGATAAAGATGGCAAAGAAAGCCTGTCGTTAGAAGCAATTGAAGACAAGCCTGTAAAACCTAAAAAGAAGACGACTAAGACAGCGGTAAAAACCGTAACAAAGTCAAAATCCAAAACGACTAAGGCCAAAACTGCACCTAAACCAAAATCTGGTGGTCGTAAGTCTAAAGGTTCTGGTGGAACGTCTGTTCCAAAAGTGCCGTTAAAAACTAAATAATAAATTTACTCATTCACCAATGATGCAATTTTCAATGCGGTTCATATTAGTTATGAACCGCATTTTTTTTAGAGTCTATTAGCCATACTTTTTTAACGCCTTGTCGCTAATTTATGCAAAAAAGGGATGGCGTTAATTATGACAAAAAATAAAGAAAATTTAATTCAGTTTAGATATGTCGAGCGTCTTTCCATAACGGTTATATTAATAACATTGAGTGTTGATTTAATGTTGATCTATTGGAAGGGTGCACAAATAGACTGGTATGCCTATGCCAAGTTATCGGGGCTTTGCTTGTTGATTATTGCTGGCGGCATTGTTTATCGCGTTATTGATCGAAGTGAGCGCATAGCCTCAACGCTTATATGTTCTGGCCTACTCGTTGCATTTTCAATGGTGTTGGCATTGTTTAACTATTTGCTATTGCCTGTCTCAGCGCCATTCATAGACGTATATATTGCCAAAGCAGATGCAATATTAGGATTTCATTGGCCTGATATAATGATTTGGGCGTCTAAACATCCTATCATAAGCGTGATCTTAAAAATTAGTTATATGAGCACCATGGCTCAATTATCTATTTTGATTGCATTGTTGGGTTTAACTGGCAGACGTCAACAAATGGATGTCTTGTTGTTGACCGTTATAATATCAGCAACAATAGCGATTTGTTTTTGGGGCTTGTTTCCCTCTTCTGGCGCAATGTCGGTACATAATTTACCAGCAGAAATAGAAATGGCAGTTGCTCCTGTTGTTGGTCAAGAGTATGGAGCGGAGCTTAGAAGAATTGCGACAGAAGGACCAGGCGTTATAGCCCCTTACGAGATACGTGGCCTTATTGGGTTTCCCTCTTATCATGCATCATTGGCTTTTGTAGCACTCTTTGCTTCTTTTGCTATCAAAAGAGTATTTCCAATTTTCTTGATTTTAAACCTTCTCATATTACCAGCAACACTCATTCATGGTGGGCATCATCTATTAGACCTTTTTGCTGGATTTTTATTGTTTTGGGGCACGTGGATGGTCGCAAAATACATGATTCAAAAAAATGCAACAATGGAAAATTTACCTCAAATCGTTGCAGCATAATTATAGTTGGATATGGAGATTTTTCTTAAAGGTCTGCAACAGTCGATCATTGCGCAGATCATAAAATATCTCTGTTTTTACAAAGTTGGTTCATAGTAAAAGACAGTAGAGCAGTATTCTGTTTGCAACTTTGTGTTTTTTGCCTTTTTGTATATATAGATTTGTAAATATTTAGGGAATCAGATTTCAATCTGGTCATTGGCATAGAGATAGGGGGCTATCGAGGTGGAACAGATTAAACAGCTAAAAGTGATGCGTGGTGACGCGCAAAAACGATTAGAGCAAAAGCGTGAAGTTATTAAAAAGCAGATGTATGCCTTGGCGACCTCAGCGGATGCCAAGTTGATTAAGTCACTTAATCCCTTGATTGAAAATCTTGAGAAAACTTTAGCCAAAAATATTGAAGCTAAAAACATTGAAGCCAAAGTACTTGAGGCTAAAATAATTGAAGAAAATATGCTTGAACTACCAAATTATGGGGCACAAGCAGTAGAGTTTTCAAATATAACAATCTCAAATGTGCTTCCACTACATCCAAGAAATGATGTAGACAAAACGGCTGAAGATGCTTTGGCAAAAGCTTTAAATGCTGTCACCCCAAATATTGAGAAAAAAGCACCAGCCCCAATACCAGCCCCAATACAAGAAATAATACTTGCACCGGTAGAAGTCGCGATAGACGCTGAAGCATTGGTTATTCCAACAGCAATAGCGCCTACAACAATTTCTGTGCCATTAACACCAGCTCAGCGCACGCAATCTGAATTGGAAAAAATTGCTGCGCAATTGCGTGAAAATATTTCTCAAAATCGTACGATTTAAATTTTACAAGCGTAAAGTCTTGGCTTTATACGTAAGTATAATTCGTCTATAAATCAATGGCTTATACAGCGTAATAGATTCAATTTAAGCGCTGTATTAGGCGCTGAAACTGAACTGTTCAAAAGTTTAATTTGGCGCGAATTTTATCAGCATTCTCAGACAAATTTTCAGGTGTTTCCATATCTCCCGTGTGAGGTCTAAGGGCAACACCATTCATGCGCGGCATAACATGCACATGCAAATGAAATACAACTTGGCCACCAGCAGGCTCATTAAATTGTTGAATGGTAACGCCATCTGCTTGAAACGCATCTTTAACAATGCGTGCCATTTTTGCAGTAATCGCAGAAACTGCGGCAAGAGATGCGTCATCTGCATCGAATATATTGCGCATAGGTTTTTTAGGTAACACTAAGCAATGCCCATCAGCGCGAGGCATAATATCCATAATCACCATTGTTTCATCATCTTCATATACTTTTTGACAAGGCAATTCGCCTCTTAAAATTTTGGCAAAAATATTAGTGTCATCATAAACTGCATCAGTCATTTGAGGTCCCTTTATTTGATTTCTTATCCGTATTTATATTTTTAAATGGAGCATGGCTTGATAAATAATCATTTTCCATTGAGACATGTTTTCGCTCGTGTATTAAATAATTTTCAATTGCATCGCTTAATCCAGAATGAGCAATGTAATGCGCAGAATATGTAGTGGAGGGGGTATAGCCCCTCGCTAATTTATGTTCACCTTGCGCGCCTGCTTCAACGTGTTTTATACCGTTGTTAATTGCATACTCAATTGCTTGGTAATAGCATATTTCGAAATGTAGAAATCTGTGATTTTCAATACAGCCCCAATGCCTTCCATAAAGGCATTCATTCCCAATAAAATTAATGGCACCAGCAATGTATATTCCATTACGTTTGGCCATTACGAGTAGAACTTGATCTGCCATACGTTCTTTTATTAAGGTATAAAATTTTCTGGTAAGGTAGGGCCGGCCCCATTTCTTTGCGCCAGTATCTAAATAAAAATCATAAAAGGCATTAAGCGCTTCATCTGTAAGCGTGTCTCCCGTTAAATGAACAATTTCTATGTTTTCAATACTCGCGGCGCCAGCACGTTCTTTCTTTATGTTTTTTCTTTTGCGAGATGTCAGTGAAGCCAAGAAAGCATCAAAATCTTGATAGCCATCATTTTCCCAATGAAACTGCTGATCGACACGTTGCAAAAAACCGTATTCTCCAGCCACATCCCATTCATGTTTTTCCATGAAGGTAATATGTGCCGAAGATGCACCAATGTTGCGAGCTAATTGCTCCAATCCATTCATCAAAGCTGTCTGCAAAATAGCTTTGTTAGTGGCATTGCCTGTTAAAATTCTGTTGCCAGTGGCAGGTGTGAAAGGCACTGAACATTGAAGTTTGGGATAATAATTGCCGCCGGCTCGATGACAGGCTTCAGCCCAATTATGGTCGAAAACATATTCGCCCTGACTATGGCTTTTTAAATAGCATGGCATCGCTGCCAATACCTCTCCATTACTGTTTTCAAGTAATAAATGCTGGCCTAACCAGCCCGTTTCAGCATTGGCTGAACCGCTTTCTTCAAGTGATGATAAAAATGCATGTGTTAAAAATGGATTGCTAACTTTTTTACCATCACTAGCAGCCAGCTTGTCCCATACGACAGGATCAATATCCGTCATACTGGTAAGAATGCGTATTTGAAATGTTTCTTCTTCACTCATGAATTTAATATAGTACCAAGGTTTGAAAAATCCACATCTGAAATCATAAAATTTCAAGATAAAAATTTGTTTCGATGCTTTTGCAATGCGGCAAATTATTGATGCGGATCAATTCTTTCAAATGTAATTTGATCTGCATATATTAAAGCGTGTTTCCAGTCTGCTGTGTTGCGTACTGTCCAGCAAATAACAGGTTTGCCAGTTTTCTTGAAATCAGTTGCAAACTTACACGGCAGGTTTTTAATCCCATAAGAGATGAAATCTATTTTCAATTCGTCAACTAGCTGTTGATGCGCTTGGTAAAAAGAATCGTTCCCCTGTGCTGTTAAACCCAACGGGTAGGTGCATTTTGAATTGCGAGCAGCTTTTAATAACCAAGGGTCAAATGACATGACAGCGTGTGGCCCCGTATAGTTTTTCAACGCTTTGTTAAGCGCATCTATATAGCCAGCATCTTTGCCTTCAACCCCTTTTAGTTCAATAACAATGCCAACTTGGCCATCTACTAAGTCTAAAAATTCTTGAAGAGAAGGGATGCGATCTTGAGTGTTTTCTAGCTTTATTTCGCTGAGCTCAGCCAAGGTATGATCGCGAACCAATCCTGATAAGGAAGTTAAACGATCTAATGTAAAGTCATGAAATACAACAAGTTTTCTATCTTTCGTTAATTGCAAATCAAGCTCAATAGAATAGCCTTTTTTAATTGCTTCACTTGCCGCAGACAAAGAGTTTTCAACGCTTCCTGATTTTAAGTCATGCAATCCACGATGAGTAATTGGTACTTCACGCATCCATTCTAAATCATGATCCATATTTTTACCTTTGGTATTTTCAGTCGATTGAGTCTAAAATATTGTATAATAAATTAACTTTAAGCTACGCAATTCCACTTAAGTTATCAGTTTAAATTTGCCTAGTCATTGCAAATTGCTATAGTACCCAGACAAAAATGGTGAGCTACATTGGTGAGTAATATTAGTGAGCTGCATAATGTGGAAAGGGAAACAAATGCCAACTTATTCTCCGAAATGTTTTGAACAATTGGCGGTAACAGGTTCTATTTTAGCCGCTGCTTTATTGTGTCCCCAATTTGCTTTTGCATCAGGCGAGGCTGGGTTTGAATTGCTAAAACCCCATCGCGCAGTTTATGAAGTGTCTTTAGAAAGTGCGACAGAGCGCTCAGGCATCGCCAATATTAAGGGTCGTATTGTTTATGAAATGAGCGGCAATGCCTGTGACGGTATGTCTGTTAAGTATCGCTTCGTTGCTGATGTAAATGCAAACGGTACGATCTTTAAAACCGATCAACAGTCGGCCTCTTTTGAGAGTTCAGATGGCAAAGAATTTAGCTTTTTTGTTCGTAGTGAAGTGAATGAACAACTCGATAGAGAGTTGCGTGGCGTTGCCATGAATGTAAATGGTGGAATTGCTGTTACCCTATCTTCCCCAGAAAAACGTGAATTAAAGTTAGAAAGTGCTGTCTACTCTTCGGCGCATTTAGTCAAAGTTATAAAAGCGGCACAGGCTGGGAAGACATTTTTTAAACAGGCCATTTTTGATTCTGGTGACGATGGTGATGAGGTCATGAAGACGACAAATTTCATCGGAAAAAAAATAATTTATGGTGAATTAAAAGCAGGTGAAGATGAAAAAGCTGTATCCAGTCTGATCGACCAAAAAGCATGGTCTGTTAACATTGGTTACTTTGGAAAAGCGACAGCATTCACAGAGCAAGTTTCAGATTACGAAATTTCTTTCCTCTTATATGATGGCGGAATATCTCGTGAGCTGTCCATGCGGTATCCAGAATACACGCTAAACGGTTCTTTAGTAAGTTTAGAGATGTTAGACAAAGCCGAGTGTAAGGTCGCGCTTAAAAACTAGTTAGAGCTCGTCGGTTTATGCTTTTTCTTCGAATTGCTGAATGTAAAGCCTAACTCTACCGCGCTTTTGCCAAATTTCTTTCTCAATTTATCAATGGCAAACTCAGCATTTGCACGTTTAGTGGCATCTGTATCCACTAGATCTGCCGGGTCGGCTGTGACGTCACTCATTAAAGAGGAAACGCCAATGCCTATTAAACGAAATTTTGTACCATCAATTTCTTTGTCCAGCAGTTCCATGCCTTGGCGAAATATTTTATCTGCCAATCGGGTAGGGTCGCTTAGGGTTCTGTTTCTCGTACGTGATTTGAAATCTTTTGTTTTTAATTTTAAAACAATGGTCTGCCCAGCAATTCTTTTTTCCTTTAATTGATAAGATACTTTTTCAGCTAAACGTCTAAGGACTGGTACTAATTCGTCTCTCGCTGATTTGTCTGTGTTGAATGTCGTTTCAGATGATACGCTTTTGACGCCGCTTGGGGTTTTTACAGTTCTAGAATCTTTGCCCTGCGCCAATTGTGACATTCTAAGGCCCATAGATCCATATTTTTTAGCCAGATCAACCTCGTTCATCTCTTGAATTTGGTTTATTTGGGTAAGCCCATCTTTTTCAAGCAGAGCTTGGGTTACTTTTCCAACACCCCAAAATAACGAAATGGGTTGCTTGGATAAAAACTCTATTGCTTCTTCCTTGCCGATAACAGAAAAGCCTCTTGGCTTTTCAAAATCAGAGGCTATTTTTGCTAAAAACTTGCAATAAGATAGCCCCACACTAACGCTTAAACCCAATTCATCTTGTATTTTTTTCGTAAATTTTGCTAATACTTTGGCTGGCGGTGCGCCATGTAATCGCTGAGTACCGCTTAAATCAAGAAAAGCCTCATCAATTGATATGGGTTCAACGACTGGCGTCAATTCGTGCATTAATTCTCGAATTTGCCGTCCTGTTTTGGAGTATTTCTTCATGTCTGGTTTAATAACAACTGCGTCTGGGCATGCCTGTAATGCCTTAAACATTGGCATTGCAGATCGTACGCCTTGCATTCGTGCAACGTAGCATGCCGTTGCTACAACGCCTCTTGTGCCGCCGCCAATGATAACGGGTTTCGCGCTAAGTTCTGGGTTATCACGTTTTTCAACAGCAGCATAAAACGCATCACAATCAATGTGTGCAAGTGTTAATTTATTCAGTTCTATATGGCGAAGGAGGCGAGGGCTACCGCATTTTTTGCAGCGTTGCTCGCCTGAAGTCGTATCCTGCAAGCAGTCGCGGCAAAAGCCAGGTGTAATATTTGAATTACCCCTCAAAGTTTTCTGGTCCAGCAATAATTTGACGTGCAATATGAATGTATTCTGGATTGATTTTTTGTTTTTCAGTGAATTCCAATAAAGTTTTTTCGTCACTCATGAAAAAATCTAATACGCCCACCAAAAATGCAGGTTGTCCAATCGAATCGCGTAATTCATTTGGGCTAACCCCTGTGATTGATAGAAATCTAGAGAGGGTCTCGGGTTCATTTGCTAAGTAAGCAAAGCCAGAAATTGCAATGCTTTCTGCTTCTGATGGATTTAAAGGCTTTTTTGTGTTCATTTTCTCACCATTTTACGTAAATGTTTCCATTTCGTAAACAATATTGACGTACTAATCTACGTTAGACAATTTAAATTTTGGGCTCTTACAGATTAAAGTGCCAAAAGGGGATCGAAATGGTTAAAACAGTTATGATAGTTGAGGATAATGAACTCAACATGAAACTGTTCAACGATTTGTTGGAAGCAAAAGGCCACAAAACCATTCAAACATCGAATGGATTGGAAGCGCTTGACCTTGCTCGCAAGCATAACCCAGACTTAATTTTAATGGATATTCAGTTGCCAGAAGTTTCTGGTTTAGAAGTGACTAAATGGCTGAAAGAAGACGATAAATTACACGTGATACCCGTTATCGCAATCACAGCTTTCGCAATGAAAGGTGATGAGGAGCGTATAAGGCAGGGTGGATGTGAAGCATATATTTCAAAACCAATTTCAGTGGTTAAGTTTTTGCAGACAATCGAAACATATTTAAAAGACGCCTAGTTTTAAAGGCTTTGTATTGAGTAGGAAAAAATCATGACAGCGCGTATTCTTGTCGTAGACGATATAGATGCAAATGTTAGGCTTTTAGAAGCACGCTTAATGGCGGAGTATTTTCAGGTGTTAACAGCCAGCAATGGACGTGACGCATTGGAAATATGCGCGAACGGCCAATGCGATATCGTGCTTTTAGATGTTATGATGCCAGAGATGGACGGCTTTGAAGTGTGTCGTAGGCTAAAACAAGATCCTAAAACCATGCACATTCCAGTCGTTATGGTGACAGCCTTAGATCAGGTTGAAGATCGCATTCAAGGTTTAGAAGCAGGCGCTGACGACTTTCTTACCAAACCTGTAAATGATTTAGCGCTAATTACGCGCGTAAAAAGCCTTGTTCGTTTAAAAATGGTGACAGATGAATTGCGTTTGCGTGCTTCAACTGGACAAGAAATTAACGTTCAAGAATTGCAGTCTGATGCGTTGAGCCTAGATCAAGATAAAAAGACCAAGATTATGTTGGTGGATGATCGGCCGGCTTCGTATGAGCGTTTAATCAAATTTATGAATGAAAAACATTCTGTAACATTGGTAACAGACCCAAAGGAAGCTTTGTTTAGGGCGGCTGATGAAGAGTTTGACGCTGCCGTTATTTCATTATCATTAATCGATACCGATGCGCTGCGTCTTTGCTCGCAACTGCGTTCGTTAGAGCGCACCAGAATGTTACCGATTATTGTGGTTGCCCAAGACGAGCAAGAACCCATGATTATTCGCGCCATGGAAATGGGTGTGAATGATTACGTGAAGCGTCCTGTAGATCGTCAAGAAATATCTGCACGCATTAACACTCAAATTAAACGTAATCTGTATAATATTAAGCTACGTGATAGTGTTCAACAGACAATAGAAATGGCCGTTACAGATGGGCTTACAGGTCTAAATAACCGTAGGTATTTAGACAGTCACCTCAAAGGTCTGTACGATAAAGCTGCGAGTGGCTCACAGTCTCTTTCTGTTGTTATGTGCGATATAGACCACTTTAAAGCCGTAAACGATACGTATGGGCACAATGTGGGTGATGAAGTAATTAGAGAGTTTGCTCGCCGAATTAAAAAGAACATTCGCAATATAGACCTTGCTTGCAGATATGGCGGCGAAGAATTTGTAATTGTCATGCCAGATACTGATTTAACATTAGCCAAAATAGTTGCAGAGCGTATTCGTGGTGAGATCGCCTTGCATCCATTCATCGTTGAAAATGGAAAAAATCAAATTCCAGTAACAGTCAGTATGGGTGTTTCTTGCATTGAGTTGTCAGATGCAAGTAGCGATGATTTATTAAAACGTGCTGATGTTGCTTTGTATCATGCCAAAAGATCTGGGCGTAATTTGGTAATGACCGAAGCCGCCTAATAATATCATTAAAAGAGACTTTAAAAACTGATTACAAGTTTAATTATTTACGTTAATTATTAAACGTGTTGGCTAACCAAGTTTTGATTAAGTGATTTAATATAGTTACTAAATTGTTGATTTTTATATTCCGCTGTACCAGTATATTTTGGTAGGCGGTAAATATATGTATTTCTCATAAAATTAGCGCTTACCTGTGATCGTAATTTACAAGCAGCTTAATAGCAATTGTAATGCACATCATAAAAGTATTCCCTACGGAGTGCTCAGGTCCGCCGCATCTCCTGGGTCCGTGGGGTTGTCGGTTGGCGCTAACATATTGGGCTCCTCGTACCATAGTTAGAGCCGACCGACCCCAATTATCAGCCCTTAAATTAATTGCATCATTGCTTGGTCAAATCTCAATTAATTATCTGCTGTATTTATAATCAATATAATCATCCATTAGAATCAAAAAAGCCGCTTTCTAGTTGTGACTAGAAGCGGCTTTTAAAATTAATATATAAAGAGCTTACTTAATTTTAGTCTCTTTAAAATCCACGTGCTTTCTAGCAACAGGATCGTATTTGCGCTTAACCATTTTTTCGGTCATTGTGCGGCTGTTTTTGTTAGTAACGTAGAAAAAACCTGTGTTAGCTGTGCTTTCAAGTTTAATCTTAATGGTCGTAGCTTTTGCCATTTTTTTGGTTCCACCAAGTAGAGAATTTCAAATGTGATTGTTAAAAATATTATCAAAGACAATGCTTAAAACAAACACCAAAACAGATATAGCGGCCACGCGAATGCAAGAAGCCTCTAAAGTTGGGTGCAAATTACTCATTGGCATGAAAAAGTCAAGGTAATTTGCAGTCGTGAGACTAACTTGTCGTGTAGTCTTGTTATATTATGCCGTTGAAGGACAATATTAGTCGATTATATCGAAAAACAGAAACCTAAAGCCCATAAATTTCAGTGTTGTTTTATGCGAATCGCAGTTAGTTCTGTTCTGCCTGTTTTTTGCCCTTTTCAAAGCCATGCATTCCAAGTGCCCATTGGCTACCAACTACCAAACCTTTAAGAGGGCGCATTAGGGCCAGACTTACAACAATACAAACAAGTAAGGTTAGGAAGGTAATCGTCCAAATATCAAAGAAATCATACTTCATCATCGCCATCGCAAAACCAACGATAACATGACCAACAATTAACACGTTTAAGTAAGCTGGAAAGTCATCGGCCATTTGGTGCGATAAATCTTCATTACATACTTCACACGCTTGTTTGATAGAGGTTAGGCCATTAAATATACCGCCCTTACCGCAAGAGGGGCATTTACACATAAAACCACGAAACATAGCGTTCTTCACAGAACGCACAGAATGCTGTCCGTTGTTTTCTAGTGGCTTATCATTGGTAAGAATATTTTGTGACATATTTTTCTCAATATATTAAAGCAAAGCACATAGAGCGCTATTACTTGTTGTTATAATTATCTGCGGCACAACACATTATCTGCGGCGCGAACCTTTGCGACGCTTACCAGAGCCAAAACTTCTAAAGGAGGCCCCTCCAGAATTACCGCGCTGGTTTGTCCGTGCAGAGCGTTCTAGTCCCTTAACGGGTCTTCCTTCACTTATCATCTCAAAGCGTAGGGCGCCGGCAATAGGAGCGGCTTCTACAAGCTTAACTTCTACGTCCATACCCATTTGATAAGCTGTTCTGGAGCGTTCTCCTATGAGAGAATGGGTCGCAGGGTCAAAATGGTAATAATCATCAGAGATTTTAGAAATTGGAATAAAGCCATCTGCGCCAGAATCTGCTAATGTAACAAACAAGCCAGATTTAGTGACGCCGTTTATTCTACCATTAAAGCTTTCGCCAATCTGTTCACTTAAGAAACCAGCTATCAAACGATCATTGGTCTCACGCTCGGCGTTCATGGCTCTGCGCTCAGTGATAGAGATGTCCGCCGCGATCACATCAAGCATATCTTCTTCTTGAGGCGTTAGTCCGCCTTCACCAAGCGCTAGAGAGCCAACCAATGCGCGGTGTACGATTAAATCTGCATAACGACGAATAGGAGAAGTGAAATGCGCGTATTTGCGTAGGTTCAAACCAAAGTGACCAATGTTATCTGGGGAATATTCAGCCGCACTTTGTGTGCGCAATACTACTTGGTTGACCAATTCTTCATTCTCAGTGCCAGCAACAGATTTCAAAATGCCGTTAAAGTTTTCAGCACGTAAATTTCCAGCTTTTACGATCGACAAATTAAGTGACTTTAAGAAGTCAGTAATTCGAGCCAGCTTTTCCTGCGATGGCGCATCGTGAATACGATAAATTAGGTTTTGTTTTCTAGCCTCTAAGGATTCCGCCGCACACACATTGGCTTGGATCATAAATTCTTCAACAAGTTTATGAGCGTCTAAACGATCAGGCACGATTACTCGGTCAACTGTACCATCATCTTTCAGTTTAATTTTACGCTCAGGTAAATCTAATTCTAGTGGTGCTCTATTCAGGCGGCCTCTGGTTAGGCAAGCAAAGGCTTCCCATAAGGGTTTTAAAACGGGCTCTAAAAACTTTTTAGCTTTTTCATTTGGCGAACCATCAATGGCGGCTTGCGCATCTGGGTAAGCTAAATTTGCATGATTGCGCATCAAAGCGCGGTGGAAACTATGCTTGGTTTTTTTGCCAGAGGCATCAAACCACATTTTAACCGCTAAAGAAGGGCGATCTTCGTTTTCACGCAGTGAGCATAAATCATTAGATATACGCTCAGGCAACATCGGTACAACGCGGTCTGGAAAATAAACTGAATTGCCACGGTGTAGCGCTTCAACATCCATAGGCGAAGCAGGGCGCACATACCAACTCACATCTGCAATCGCGACTGTGCAAATAAAACCACCTTCAACATCTGGGTCGGCTTGCGCAAATATAGCATCATCATGGTCTTTTGCATCGGCAGGATCGATAGTAATGAGTGGAATATGACGCCAATCTTCATGCGGCATCTTTTTAAGGTCAATCGCTTGGGCGTTTTCTGCTTCGCTTATGACATCATCAGGAAAAATATGCGGTATTTCATTCGCGTAGATCGCAATCATTGAGACTGCTTTTTCAGACCCCATAGAGCCTACAATGCGTGTTATCTTTGCGTGTTTTAGACCATATTTTTGGTCGTGACGTTTGAAGCTTTTTACAGGTTCAACTTCAACTAGATCTCCGTTTTGCGCGCCATTTAACGTCTCTAATGATACGATCATTTCATCTTGGCGTTTGGTAATTGCTAGAATACGAGGTTCATTGCCTTCAAGGCTTAAAATACCAAGGACAACATCTCTTTGTTTGTCGATGACCTTCATCACCGTGGCAAAATAGTCTGCACCTTCTTCTTTGTTGCGCTGAATACGCGCAAGTACACGAGAGCCAACACCCGCAACCACACCAGCTTTACCGCGTGGCGCTTGCACATAAATGGTCGGGGCTGTGCCAGACTTATCATCATGGTCAGCAGGGCGTGCTAGAAGGCCGCCATCGCGGTCTCTTGCTACAATGTCGATAACGCCAACAGGGGGCAAGTCACCGGGCCTAATCATGCGTTTGCCGCGCTTTTTCAAAAGGCCTTCATCAGCCATTTCTTTTAGCATGGCTTTAAGGTCAATCTTTGCAGAGCCTTTAACGTTAAACGCACGACCTATTTCTTTTTTGCCAGTCAGTCCTGGATTGTCAGCAACAAACGCTAAAATAGCGTCGCGTGAGGGCAGTCCGCGAGATGTGCGCTTTGCCGATTTCATTTTTTTAAGACGTGCTACTTCTGATTTAGTTTTGCCCACTGGGTGTACCTGTTGTTTTTAATTTTAAGACTATGTCACAAATAAAAATGGCGCTAATTCAGCGCCACTTTTGAGTTATTTACTTAAGCATTAGGGTCTGGATTTTCTGAATCCGTCTCTGGCTCGTCAGATTTCTTTTTAGCTGGCGTTTTCTTCTTTGCCGCTGGTTTCTTCTTAGCTGCGCTTTTCTTTTTCGCAGCTGGCTTCTTCTTGGCTGCTTTTTTCTTCGCTGGTGGTTTCTTGCCAGACTTTTCAATTTTTTTGTTTATCAGCTCAATGGCTTCTTCCATCGTTACTGATTCTGGTTCTTTATCCTTAGGCAATGTCGCATTAATTTTACCCCAATTTACATAAGGGCCAAAGCGTCCATCTTTAACAGTAACAGCGCCGCCATCTGGGTGGTCGCCTAATGCTTTAAGTGCCGCTGCCGCACCTCTGCGCCCGCCACCTTTAGCGGCCTTTTCAGCGAGCAAAATTACAGCGCGATTAAGACCAATTGTAAACACCTCTTCAGGCGAATCCATATTGGCATACATGCCATCATGCAAAACAAAAGGACCATAGCGACCAAGGCCAGCTTTAATCATTTTCTTAGTTTCTGGGTGTTCACCAACATCGCGTGGCAATGCTAATAATTCCAGCGCTTTTTCAAAATCTACTTCGTTCGGGCTCCACCCTTTTGGTAACCCTGTCTTTTTAGATTCTTTACCTTCGCCGCGCTGTACATAAGGACCAAAGCGACCTTTTCGAAGTGTGACTTCTTCTTCAGTTTCTGGATCGTTACCAAGCACCTTTGGGCCATCAGCAAGGCCGTCTTCGCCATTGTCGCCTGACCCCAATTGACGGGTAAAGTTACATTCTGGATAATTAGAACAACCCACAAATGCACCAAATTTACCAACCTTCAGCGACAATTCACCATTGTCACAATTAGGGCAGGCGCGTGGCGCAGTACCGTCTTCTTTAGGCGGAAATGCAAGAGGGGCAAGGGCAACGTTTAGATTGTCCAAGACTTCGGTGATGCGAACGTCTTTAACATCATCAATACTGGCTGAGAACTCTACCCAAAAATCGCGTAATACAGTTTTGTAGTCCAATTCATTCGCAGAAATTTTATCGAGTTTTTCTTCTAGCTCAGCTGTGAAATCAAATTCAATGTAGCGGTTGAAAAAGCTTTCTAAGAAACTTGTTACAACACGGCCCTTAGAATCAGGCGTGAAGCGTTTTTTCTCTAAAATCACATAATCGCGATTTTGCAACGTGCCAATGATGGAAGCATAAGTTGATGGACGACCAATGCCTAATTCTTCCATTTTCTTAATCAGTGAAGCCTCAGAATATCTTGGCGGCGGCTCTGTATGGTGCTGTTTAGATTCGATATTGTCTTTCGCAATGTCTTCCCCTTCAACAAGGGCAGGAAGGCGCTTTGCATCTTCACTGTCGTCTGATTCTGCTTTTTGCTCTTCATATGCTGCCAAAAAGCCATCGAAACGAATAACAGAACCTGTTGCACGTAACATTGCTTTGTTAGCGTCATGTTCGCCAGTAATATCAACGCTTGTGCGCTCAATTTCAGCAGAAGCCATTTGTGAGGCAATCGTGCGTTTCCAAATTAGATCGTATAGTTTTTTCTGTTCATCATCTAAATAAGCCGCCATTTCTTTTGGATGACGTGCGATATCCGTTGGCCTAATCGCTTCGTGTGCCTCTTGGGCATTCTTTGCTTTCGCTGTG
>NVRK02000067.1 GCA_002400845.2 Hyphomicrobiales bacterium | reverse complement strand
TTACTAATAAGCGCCGGATCAAATGGAGCATAAGTTTCAAAGCTACCACTATTATCATTATAGGTACCCGAAATATCGTTACCTTGGATCACAACATCACGCACACGGCCCTCACCAACCTCATCTAAAAATTGAGAGTAGGCAATATCTTTTGCCGCAGTGCGCTGGGTTGGGCTTTGCACAACACTAAATAAACCAACCAGCAGAACCGCTATAAGTGCCCAAAGTGCTAGATTACGAATATTGGAATTCATATACTTTTCCTATTTTGTCCTTTAACCGGACCTTGCGTCGCTAGAGGCTCTAACACCGTTTGCAACCCTAAAATTTTGCATTGCGTCACGACTAATGAATTTTCAGGTTTTACCAAAACACACCACTTTGCACGCCACTTTGCATTGATTACTCATAAGATAGGTAGAAACACCTCGAATGCCAAGGAGTAGACCCAATATTTGATGCTAAATTAGCATTTTTTTTAAAAGATAGTGAATGCCAACAGTAACTTTCGACGTTTTCACCATTCAAATCAGTAAAAAACCTGCTTTCTTAGCTTTTTGGAGCTATGGACGCCGAAACGTGCCTATCCAATGACAATAGCCAATCACGAATTGGTGTATCAAAATCGGGGCAAAAATGTTCAATCGCTGGCGATGCCAACCTTACATGCAACCCATTAGGTAATTGAGTTGCATCTATCATCGGTAAACATATTGAATCAGCTTTATTTGAAGACATTTGCGTTTCACTTTTTTGCAAATGAAACACAGGGCTAGACCATAACGCCTGACGTGGTTCCACCCTAAATTTCTCACCACGTCTAGTTTCAATTTCTTTGATTAAGTCTCTTTTTACCGCCTCAATAAATACTGTTTTAGAAGTCTCATTATGAATATATAAACGCCCGTCCCAAATTGCTGTTTCACCGGGGTCCAAAACAAGGGATGTTAAATTACGTTTCTCACGGTAAAATCTGAATCCAGATTTAATTTTTTCAATCACGCAGCCGCCAATTGTGACACGCTTTTTTTCTTCATTAAACAATTCACTGACCAACGGCTTAACCCGTTTGCGTGGAACAAAATATTCCTGTCCGCCTGTGATTGCAATCAACACCTGAATTGCATTTAGAAAAACAGGATGCTTACCATTCAAGTTAGAAGATAAATCCAATGTTAAATCGAACACACCGCCATGCTTTAGCTTTGCAAATTTTGTTAGAAACACAGCACAATCACGTGCTTCAACCCTGCGAAAATCACTACACGTTTTGGCAAGTGATAAAATTTGAACTGCAAGTTCTGGTTTTTTAGTTAGATGCTTACGAACCACAACGCGCTCATAGCTCTCGTCAAAATTGCTTGGATCTTCAATCCAGCCCTGCGAAAATTCGTTCAGAACACTGCGTAATGTCTGCCTACTACAACCAAGCAATGGCCTAACAATTCTTGTACCGCCATACAGCCAAGTTGTTCGTGACATGCCAGCAAGCCCCTTACCATCACTATCTGATAAATGACGTTGCATTCGCATATAAACCGTCTCTGCTTGGTCGTCTAAATTGTGTCCCGTTAAGATGATATTAGCACCAATTTCATGGGCAAATTGATCTAGTAAAGCATATCGAGATTGACGGGCTGCATTTTGAATACCCAAGATAGGCTTTTGTCCTTCCCATATCAAAGTGACATGCGAAAGATTAAGCCCAGCACAAATACTCGCCACAAAAGCTGCTTCTGCAGCAGCTTCTGGCCTTAAACCATGATCGATGGTTACGACCTGTAATTCAGCATTCTTTTTAACAGCCCAAGCATTTGCCAGCAGTAAAAGTGCAATTGAATCACTGCCACCAGATACAGCCACAATTATTGGCGCATGGGTTGGTATATCTTGAAAACACGTTTGAGATAATTGCATCACTTATTTAATTCTTACATTTTGCTGATTGTTGCTCAATCATAATTCGTTTTTTCACTGACCTTGATATCTGCGGATATTTCTTTGGCACTTCTGCGTAAGTAGCACAAGCAAGCTCACGCTGATTAAGCCCTGCCAATGAAACACCCAATTTGAGCAGGTTTTGCGCGCCTAGTTTTGCATTAGGGTGTTCTTTATGATTTTGCAGAAAAGTTTGAGCCGCATCTTCATATCTGTTTATCGCAAAATAACTTTCGCCCAACCAAAATTGAGCAGACGCAAGCCTATAATCTGTTGGGTGTTGATGGACAAATTCTTCAAATACGGTAACCGCTTGCGAATATTGCCCTGCTTGAACATATTGATAGCCAAGATCAAATAGCTCTTTAGCAACGATTGGAAAAACCTCGCCCGATTGCCCAAATTGCCCAGATTGAATTGTGCCGCCAAAGTTTAACGGCTTGCCTAATCTAATTGGCGCTCCAGTTGCGGGCTTAATTGTATTGGTTATTACATTTCCATTTTGATCAAATTTAAATTCACCAAATTTGATATTTGGGTTTGCTCCAAGCTCATCTGCGCTTCTATCCTTATTAGGATCAAATATCTCAACCCCATCAATTGTTCTATTCGCAACTTTAGTTTGAGCGCCATCTAATGTTTTAAGAAGTCTGCCCTCACCGAAATTGCGCGCTTCTATCAATTCGATAACATCTAATTCTTTTCCGTCTGCATCTTCTGTTAAAGCAGAGTCAGACGGTTGTGACTTTCCCAAGCGTTCTTCTCCGCTCTCAACATTTTTTTCACTGGCAACACTCGCCAAGTTCTCTTGCCCACCATTTTCCAAGCTAGTTTTTTCTAGTTCCTGAAAACGGTATTCATTGTCTTCCTGCATTTTACGAAATTGCTCTTGCATTTGTAAAAGTTGAAACTGCATTTCTTCAACTTGACCATTTAAGAACCGAACCCGCTCTTCTAATTGATGAATTCTAATGCCGTCTGTGCTTTGAGCATATAATAATGGCACATCAGGCAATTTTTTCACATTGGGAATAATCTCAACAGGCACTAATTGCTTCAGGCCATAATTAGAAATAGTTGATGATCTAACATCAGCATGCGCAATTGAACTTGCACAGCCAAGAATTAGCGCCACCGATAAAAGTTTTATTCGTTTCATTATCATTGCCCAATCTGAATTATTATTAAACTTACAGTTTTATATCTTAAAAATATTGATTTTCATACACACCAAATACTGACCAAATTATGGTGGCTAAACTATGGTGTAATAAATAAACAGCCAAAAAACAGTAACAAAAAAACGGCCCGTATAAACGAGCCGTTTGAAATAAACTTAAAACTTTTAAACGTACTAGCCAGTAGGCGCTGTTAACAAGGTAACGGCTCTACGATTTTGCGACCAGCAAGAAATATCATTACAAACAGCAACTGGGCGTTCTTTACCAAATGAGATTGTTCTAATGCGGCTACGCGGCACGCCTCTAGAAACCAAATAATCTCTTGTAGCTGCTGCACGTCTTGCACCAAGCGCTAAATTGTATTCGCGTGTTCCGCGCTCATCTGCATGGCCTTCAACTGTAATTGGATAGTTAGGATATCTAAGCAACCAAGATGCTTGTCCAGCCAGTGTTTGCTGAGCAACATCTGTTAAACTTGTAGAATCTGTTGTGAAGAATACTCTGTCACCAACATTAACCGTAAAATCTTGCTGAGAACCTGCAACCGCACCATTAATATTAGAACTGTTAAGCCCTAACCCACCAGCATTGGTAGGTATTTTTGGTTTCGATGCACAGCCAGCCAAAGCTAGACCTAAGACGACTGCAACGATTGCAGGTGATTTTAATATTGAATGACCTGTAGACATATTTGTCTACTCCTTTAATGAATATACTTAGACATAACTAACCATTAAACGGTTAATTTGTGTTCAAGATTATTGGTTAACAATGCCTTACTATTTTGCTCGAATAGACTGTTTATTGCAGATCAATCCTCTACAAAAATTCTTATCTTTTCTTTGTGAAAATAAAAGCGTGCGTTCACTTTCAATATTATCTTGCGAGAAAGATACAACACGCTAATAAGGCAAAAATTCGACAACTTAAATTATCACCATTTAATCAAACGCCTATTTAATTTAAAAGAGGTGACCAAGCAGGGTCCGATGCAAAATTTGGTGTCTTGATTAAACGTTCATTGCGGCCCGTTAAATCAACCGAATATAATTTTGGACCACCCTTGGCACCTGGTGTTTCGCGGAAGAACATTATCACCCGACCATTTGGAGACCATGTTGGCCCTTCATTATGAAACCCGTCAGCCAAGATACGTTCTTTTTTCTTGCCGTCAATTTTCATTACGCCAATTTGAAACTGTCCACCAGTCTGCTTTGTAAAGGCGATTAAATCACCACGTGGTGACCATACAGGTGTAGAATAACTACCTTGCCCAAACGAAATTCTCTGTGCATTTGTACCATCTGCATTCATTACATACAGCTGCTGCCTGCCGCCACGATCTGATTCAAAAACAATGCGCGAACCATCTGGCGAATAGGAAGGACTAGTATCAATAGCCGAAGAATTTGTTAAACGGGTTGTGGTGCGCGACCGTAAATCCAATGAATAAATATTTGAACGACCATCTTGATTTAAGCTCATAATAATCTTTTGACCATCAGGCGAAAACCTTGGGCTAAATGTCATTCCTGGAAATTTTCCAACAACATCAAATTGTCCTGTTTCGATTTGGCGAAGGTAAACTTTTGGTTCACCAGTACCAAACGACATGTAAGTAATTTCTTGGCGTGTTGGCGAAAAGCGCGGTGTTAACACTAAATCGTCACCATTAGACAAATAACGCAAATTTGCACCATCTTGATCCATAATTGCCAAGCGTTTTACGCGGCGCAGTTTAGACCCAGACTCATCAATAAATACAATACGGCTATCAAAGTAGCCACCTTCACCCGTTAATTCTTTATAAATTGCATCAGAGATAATATGGGCCAAGCGCCGCTTATTATTAGAACCAGTAAAATACTGAGCGCTAAGCAATTGCTCTGAACCAAACACATCCCACAAACGAAACTCTGCTTTTAAACGGCCGTCCGCTTCTGTAACAACAGTCCCAGAAACAAGCGCTTGAGCAGATATCACGCGCCAATCTTCAAAACGTGGAATGACATTATGATCGTCAATTTTTTGAATAAAAGCCGCTTGATCGATCGGGCGAAACAGGCCAGAACCACGTAAATTAGCTTCAATGATCGAGCTAATTTCAGGTCCCAATTCACCGCTAAAACTAGAAACAGCAATCGGCAAAGGTTCAACATTACCCTTTGTAATATCAACGACAACTTTAGCGTGAGAAGACAAATAGGTAGCCATCAACATTGATATAGCAAGCATCAAGGCCGTTGTAAGCTTAATCATCAAGAACATATGTGAATTTAAATTCTGGCTATTCACTTTAATACTCATAGTATAACTTCCTATTTCCGCTCTAAATTGAACAAAATTTATTTAATTAATCAAACATATCAGCAGCGCTAAAGTTTACTTCAACTTCTGACCACGTATCATACTTATCTTTTGGTAGAGAATAAGGCTGACAACGAGGATTTAGAACAGCGCGCTTTACGCTCCCTGCAAACGTTCGTTGTTGTCTTTTACTGCCACCACTTACTGTTACAATCGGTTTACCATTAACTGTACCATCTTTTTTCAAATTCATGATAACTGTGGCACGCAAATTTTCTGCTTCGGCAAGGCCAGCTGGCACAGACCAACACCCTTCAATTGCAGATCGCAAACCATCCATCTCGTTGCGACTTAATTTCTTGCCTTTAGAGGGTTTTTTAGTGCCAAGCGATGCTTGTTTTTTTGTGCTTTTAGAACCTGCTGCTGTAGGTTTTTGCTTATTAATTAAAGCGGCTAAAGCATCTGCCTTAGATTTATTTTTACTATCAGACGTAGCCGTTTTCTTTTTTGCAGGCTCTTTTGATTTTTTACGATCAGTCGTTTCTGCGCTTTTTGGTTTGGGGGGCGAAGGACGTTTTGCAGGAGCCGCAACACTTATAGGCAATTTTGCAAATTGCTCGCCTTTTTCAACAATCGGTGTTTCTTCTGCTATTGGCTGAGCAGAAATTGGGACAGCAGGCTGTGTTAAAGCGGCAACTTCTGTCGTTGGTGCTGGCGCTTCTTCTTTTGTTGTTTGAGGATCTGGCGCAACTTCTGGGCGCGGTGTTGGGGTGGGCGCTGGCGGTGCGGCCTTTTTCACTTCGACGATTTTTTCAACGAGCTTTTCTTCACGTTCCGTTTTTACATCAACTTTTGTATCGCCAACATTTTTTGCCTCTAAATTAGCATCTGGTCTTTTTGTCGGAATAGGTGCAGGCGTATCACGCAAGTCTGCTTCTTTTTCACCCTGCACAGCTTCTGATATATCACTAAAAGAAATGATTTCTACACTAATGGATTCTACTTCGGCAACTTCCAATGGCGCAGGCGCTTTTATGCTAAGCAATCCCCAAGAAAGGAGTGCCGCATGTGCAACGCTAGAAAGTACAACACCAATTTTCATTTAAACCAGCAGACCTATTTTTGTTCTTGTAGAGTAACCATCGCCAGGCGCTTATAACCCGCTTGCGAAATCAACCCCATCACTTGCATTACAGCGCCATAATCCGCTGTTTTATCACCGCGCACATAGATACGCTCTTCATACCCATTTTTGGCAATCGCGCTTAATTTCGCTACAATCTCATTCATTGGAATTTCAGTTTCTTGTAGAAAAATTTGCCCTTTATTATTTACAGACAAACTTATTGGCTGTGTTTGCGAGCTAAGTGCCTTTGCCTGTGTTTCGGGCAAATCAATAGGCACCCCAACGGTTAAAAGTGGTGCAGCAACCATAAAAACAATTAACAGCACCAACATCACATCCACAAAGGGTGTAACGTTAATTTCGCTCATAATTTGGTTACGTTTGCCGCGCCTTCTGCGACTACCACCAGATCTTCCTGTAGACATGCCCATTATAGTTTTCCTTAAATACCACCTAAGAGTATTTTAAAATCGTACAGCTAATATTGGTTTTAACGTTTAGATGTTTTTTCATCAATTTGACGCGAAAGTATGGCTGAAAATTCATCTGCAAAACCTTCTAAGCGAGATGTTAATTTGCCTGCATCTGACGAGAATTTATTATAAGCTATAACCGCTGGAATAGCAGCCATTAGGCCAAGTGCTGTCGCAAGCAATGCTTCGGCAATACCAGGTGCAACAACAGCAAGGTTTGTCGACTTAGAACCCGCAATCGCCTGAAACGATGTCATGATACCCACAACCGTACCAAACAAACCAACAAAAGGTGCGGCAGAACCAACCGTTGCTAAAAAGCCCAAGCGCTTTTCAAGACTATCACTTTCTCTTGCAAGCGAAACATCTAAAACTTTGTCTATTCTTGTTTGCAAGCCAATTTGCGAATGCGCTCCGCGTTCAAAGCTTTTTTTCCATTCTTTCATGGCCGCCATAAACAGCGCACCCATACCAGTTGGATTTTTATCAGCCAAAGACTGATACAATTCTTCTAACGAACGACCCGACCAAAAGACATCTTCAAAACGGTTAAACTGGCGTGTTGTCTTTGCGAATAAAATGTATTTATCCACCATCACACCCCAGCTCCAGACAGAAGCAATCAACAGACCAATCATAACAAATTTTACGATAAAGCCAGCTTGTATAAACAAACCAATTAAAGAATGATCTCCAGCAGCTTCAAGCGTACCTGTTTCAACGCCTTGGGCAAATGCCGAAGAAATCGCAAATATAGTCGTCACGTCCATTTAAAGTCCTTTTGGTTTCCAAGCAGAAACCACTTATAAGAAAAGCCCCGCTCATGTTGCTTATTTGCACAACGCTAATTCGCGCAACAATGGCTAGGCTACGAAAACCTGAAAAACTTGGTCAAACAATGGCGTGATTGAACATCAAACCCAAAAAAGGCCTAAAGCTCAGCCAAAAGCCAAACCAATTGATTAATTTAATAAAGAATTATGGTAAACGAAGCGTTAGGATTCTAACGCTTAATACTTATAATTAGGCTATTTTTAGCCTGGTTAGATCAAACCACTAGCCACCTAGCTTTTTACGCAACTCATCAGGGAAACGTTTCGCCCCACCACCATGATGAATAAAGGCAACATCTATATCAGCGCATCAACTGGTAAGAATCCTTTGGCCTTCTTAAAATCCATATTGTGAATAAAGTTATTTAATGAATCTGAGGGATCTATATATTCTAAATCTAATCCCCTAAATGTATCTCTAACAAATTTAACAGATAAAATTGGCTTAGACTCTTGGTGGCCTGTTTGTGTATTCAGCATTCTCGATTTGCAAGTAACATACACTTCATCTAGCGGAGTAATATGGAACAAGTCACCTGCAATTTTTATTGAGACACTTGCAACGTAATCTTGATATATCTCATTAAATTGACCAATAGGCATTTTAGTTTCAGATAACTTACCACTTGCAAGCTGCTTTCTCCTAAAGCTTGGAATAATTTCATCAGAATGCACATCCGCTTCAGCGTGAATTAAATTTTCATCAAATGAAAAGTTTATCTTACTTCCGATCAAGTCTTTAGCGAATACATCCATCATTTCATCAATCACTTCACGAAATGCACTTATGTCACCAGCAATCAATCTAGATGCCATATCAACATCATTTTTCCACTCTGAAAATTCAAGCTCAAATTTATTGTTAGATTTTATATCTTCTTCTGCATCTTTTTCTTTTGCTGCTTTATAGGCCGAAATTAACTTTGCTTTTCTTTTTTCAGTCCCCCCAGAAAGAAAATCAAGAATACTAGGTTCAAATGACTTAACCTTAGGAATAATCGGATTACGGTGCAGAACTGAAGGTTGATTTTTTTGAGGGGGATCAGATATCAAAACCTCTTGCCAATTTATACTGTCATCAAGGTTAGTGTGGATTGTCATCAGATTTTTTATATGTTGCTCCCACACAAGAACAGCATCAGCGGCATCTTCTGAAATTTGTAGTTTTAGGTTTTGCTTATGTTGTCTTTGAACTTCTTTCTCAGCTGCCCTAGCAACCGAATTTATTGTTCTTAAAGTTCCGCGCCAGCCCATTACAACCTCTTGATATTAGAATTCCTAAAAAACACTATTACTTAATGAATTCTAATTCACAACCTTAAGCTTTAAAATCAACCACCTAGCTTTTTACGCAACTCATCAGGGAAACGTTTCGCCCCACCACCATGATGAATAAAGGCAACATCTATATCAGCGCCTAGTAATAATGTTTCAGAACCATCTTCTTCTTTACGCAAGACTTCTTGGCGCAAAAAGGTTCTAGCACCACCCATTTTTTTACGAATGGTACGAATGGTCAAGAGATCATCAATCACGGCTGGAGGACCAAAATGCAAATTCATTTTATGAACAGCAAAAGCGGATTTCTCTTTTTCTAAATCAGTATGAAACACCTCTAGGTGTCTTAGCCATTCTGTGCGAGAACGCTCCATATATTTCAAATAATTAGAATGATACACAACGCCTGAAAAGTCAGTATCTTCATAATAGACACGCACTTGCATTTCGTGCCCATTTTCAATCAACTTATTTGAAAGCTCTACTGTATTGCGCACTTTGCTCACCTTTAAACAATTATCATTAGCATAAAATATATCATTTCACGCGTTAAACAACGACAAATTTAAGGCTGTAACAATTAAGGCGATTAAAAGCTCATCACTACCAAAATTATATTACTGATTGAAAGTGCAGCGATACATAGAAAAGTAGCGAGCATACTATAAGTACGAAGTTTTAAATTTGGTTTGAAAAATGAAAATACACAGCCATGGACAATACGAGCTATAAAAAACATAGCTGCCAGTACAATTAAAAAGTATATATTTTGGTTTTGAATTTCAGCTAATGCAAACAATACAATTGTCAGCGGTGCATATTCAATTAAATTTGCATGCCCTCTTTGCCTACGATGTAGTTCATCATTATTTCCATGTCCAATTGATATCTTTTGCTTTCGGCGAATACTTACAACACGCATGCTCAACATTATAAGCCATAGACCAAGTACAGCAGCTAAAAGGGTTGTAATTGGTAATGTCATTTTACTCTCCATGAATTTTTGGTCTTAAAATAGGCTCACATCACTTTATTCAAGCTACACAATCGTAAAATTGCTTGCCCAGAATCATACAATTTAGTCCAATATATTATTCATTACATAGTAACTCCATAATTACTAGTTACTTTTATTTTAAAAGTCTATTTATTTTCTGCACTTATCTTGTTAAAAAATACAATGACAAAATCTTACAATCAAACTTGTCCGCTGGCCTGTGCTTTAGATATTATCGGCGAAAAATGGACGCCTTTAATACTTCGAGAATTATTACTTGAAAGCCCAAAGCGCTACCAAGACTTATTAAACAGTCTGCCCTCGCTAAGTGCTAGCACCCTATCTGAACGTTTAAAAAAGTTAGAAAAGCACAAAATTGTTGAACGACAGTTTTATTCAGACCATCCTCCGCGTGCGCAATACATTTTAACGCAAAAGGGTCATGACTTAAGACCTGCACTCATTGCTCTTAGAGATTGGGGCGAAAAACACGCTGACCTCAAATAAATAGAATATGAAATAAGCTATAAAATTGTTTCGGTCACTATTTTCTACTTCAAAAAGCAAAATCACACTTTATGCTTTTATTCTGTTCGGAGAAAATAATGGTACACTTAAAATCTATCTCAATATTTCCAATCAAAAGCTTTATTGGCGAAAACCTAAACTCTGCAAATTTAGAAATTGGTTCAGGCTTAATCGATGACAGAAGATTTTCGATTGCAATTTCACCAGAGGTAGACGGCACAAAATGGTTGCGTAACCGAGCCTTCATGGTCAATTCTCGTCATGACAATATGCAAAAACTCCAACTAGATAGATCAGCTAATCTTTGGACTATTACAAAACCAGATGGCGCATCACTGTCTTTCAATCCCAATAACAAAAGCAGTGTCGCCCAAGCCACTATAATACTGCCAGAATTTTTGAACGACATTACTCAAGGCGACTTTGTTCCAAATTTGATCGAACGTACATCTACTAAACATACGCTGGGTATGTGGGATTATTCAGATACGTTTTTGTCAGTCACTAACTTAGAAAGCGTTAGAGAATTTTCTAAAACTATTGGTGTCGAATTATCACCCCATCGCTTCAGAGGAAATTTACTCATCGAGGGGCTGCCAGCTTGGGAAGAATTTGGCTTTGCTGGCAAACTCTTTTCTTTGGGCGAAGCTGAAATTGCTTTCACCCGCCCAATCGACAGATGCCCAGCAACGACTATTAATCCAAAAACTGGAGATCGTGATGTAAGAACACCAGCACTTTTAGCAGAGCGCTTAGGACATGGTTATTTTGGCATGGGCGCGCATATTGTAAAGTCAGGCCTCATAAAGCCTGATGATGAATTGATAGAAATTGGAGTTGCACAAGCAAAGCACACAGACCATCAAGTTTCCAATGCACCCGCTCATCAAACTTGGCCTAAATTCGCTATCATCTCTAACGTTACGCCTAACAGTGAAGGCACTCATATAACATTAAAAAGCGCTAGCCCTTGGCCTTTGCTCGAAACGCCCCAAACAAATGGAAAACGCATGCGGCTACATTTGGGTGCAGATAATATTGTAACTGCTAATATTGAAAAGATTGATGCCGATGCAATCACAATTACAGTAGCAAATGAATTGGACTTAGTAAACGGCCAGAAAATCTTAGTCAGCGGCCCTTATGGGAAGATTAGATAAAAAGCTCGCTAATTACTCCTCGTCAAACAATTCGTTTTGAGAGCCTGCCGCGCTTTTTGGCATAGTAAGCCCCATATGTTTCCAAGCATTAGCCGTCATGGTGCGACCACGAGGGGTACGCTGAATAAAGCCCTGCTGAATTAAATACGGCTCAATAATATCTTCAATCGCATCGCGCGGTTCAGACAATGCAGCCGCAATGGTTTCTATTCCGACAGGCCCACCACCAAAATTTTTGGCTATCTGATTTAAATATCTTCGGTCCAACTCATCAAGGCCCATTTTATCAACTTCTAAACGGGTAAGTGCGGCATCAGCCACTTTTGCATCAACAATTTCAGCTTCACCAACATTTGCAAAATCACGAACACGGCGCAACAACCTGCCAGCAATGCGTGGTGTACCACGCGCGCGCCGCGCTATTTCATTTGCCCCTGCTTCATTCATTGGCAGGCGTAACAAACGTGCACCACGCGACACAATGAATTCTAATTCTTCAACCGTATAAAAATTTAGTCTAACAGGAATACCAAAACGATCGCGCAACGGATTTGTCAAAAGACCTAATCTTGTAGTTGCCGCAACCAATGTAAACTTCGCTAAATCAATTTTGACAGAACGTGCGGCTGGCCCTTCGCCAATGATTAAATCCAGTTGAAAGTCTTCCATCGCAGGATATAATATTTCTTCAACGGCTGGCGACAAGCGATGTATCTCGTCAATGAATAAAACATCACCATCTTCAAGGTTTGTGAGCAATGCCGCAAGGTCTCCAGCTTTTGCAATCACAGGACCAGAGGTCGAACGAAAATTAACGCCCAATTCTTTTGCCATTATTTGAGCCAAAGTTGTTTTACCAAGACCGGGAGGCCCAACAAACAAAACATGGTCCAGCGCATCACCACGTTTTTTAGCAGCTTCGATGAATATTTTTAAATTTTCGCGCGCTTGTTTTTGTCCGACAAAATCATCAAGCGTTTGCGGGCGCAATGCTACGTCAGCATTACCAACAACAGGTGCGACTTCATCTTCGCCCTTTTTCTTAGCGTCAATGATGCGAGTTTCATTTTCATGTTCATTGTCAGTTTCACTCATAAAGATTTAATTCCAAAGCTCTTACGAATTTGCCACAAAAATGCACCAGCCAATAT
The DNA here is from genome assembly GCA_002400845.2 of Hyphomicrobiales bacterium. Classification (GTDB taxonomy): domain Bacteria; phylum Pseudomonadota; class Alphaproteobacteria; order Rhizobiales; family Rhizobiaceae; genus Salaquimonas. The sequence continues at coordinate 23,697 of NVRK02000067.1, read as the reverse complement.
TCCAATTACAGGAATACCCGCGCCCAAAACGGCGAAATGTTTAACCAAATTAAAATCACCAATCACAAAACCATACATGGCAAAAATTGCCCAATAAGCAATCATCGCAACAAGCACAGTCGATAAAAACCGCACCAGCGAATTGATTTCTAAAACTTTGCGCTTCGCGTTTAATATGAAAAGCGTGATAAATCCTGCAGGCATGCCAAGCATAAGACAGTTTAAAAGCATGCTTAAAGGCACACCAGCTGAGCCTGTGCCGCCGCCTTCTTTTGCATTATAAAGTGTCCATAGTACTCGCAAAACCGCTAAGAATACTGCGAATACAATTGTGAAACCAAGCATAATAAAAATAATAGTCTGCTTGTTAGAAGCTTTATCGTTCATTTATCTAACCTGCTAATTCTTTCAATCCGAGTCTAATTAATTTCGCGCTATCTGCATCTTCACCAGCACCTGCCAAAGCTTTTGAAACCGCGCTTGATGCCTGCTGTGATGAATAGCCCAAATTACTTAACGCAGAAACCGCATCTACAACAGCAGAATTAGCATGGCCTGAACCAATATCTTGTTGCAAACCAATTTCAGCCGCCGCTGCGCCAGAATATGCAGGCGCTTTGTCTTTAAGTTCGGTTACAATACGCTGTGCAACTTTTGGCCCAACACCAGGCGCACGCGAAACCATAGCCTTATCTTGCAATGCAATGGCAGAAGCCAATTCGTTTGGCGCAAGTGTTGCTTGAATGGCAAGTGCCACCTTTGCACCAACGCCTTGCACACTTTGTAAAATTCTAAACCAATCGCGTTCTAATACACTTGAAAAACCAAACAGTTTTAATTGATCTTCACGCACATAAGTCTCTATGAATAAAACCAAAGCTTCGCCCACCGCGCCAATATTGCCCAATGTACGAGCCGAACAAAATGCAACATAGCAAACGCCATGCACATCTAGCAGAACATGATCCTCGCCAATTTCGTCAATTGTACCTTTAAGTTTACCGATCAATTTTTCACCCTCAATTCAATGACTATATTATAAAGCCGCAACTCTTTTAGCTAAAATCGCGCCTGCTCTGCTATGCGCATGACAAATCGCAATTGCCAAAGCATCTGCCGCATCATCGCTGTCATATTTACATTTTGGCAAAAGCATATTCACCATCATTTTAATTTGATTTTTATCGCCATGCCCAACGCCAATAACAGCTTTTTTAACCGCATTTGGCGCATATTCTGCAACTGGCAAACCAGCTCTAACGGGCGCAAGCATAGCCACACCTCGCGCTTGCCCCAGTTTAAGTGTTGCTGTTCCACTAGAGTTTACGAATGTATTTTCCACTGCCGCCTCATCGGGCTTTTGCTCATGCAACACAGCTTCAAGCCCATCATAAATTTGGCACAGCCGTGTTGCCAAATCTGCTTTACCGTCAGAATGCAAAGTACCAGCCGCTACAAATTTAAGCGAATTGCCCAATTGTTCAATAATACCCCAACCAGTATTTCTTAAACCTGGATCAATACCAATTATTCGAATCGCGCTTGTCATATTTTCACCCTAACCTTCTTTACGCTTTCATACTAACGAAATGTGAACAAAAGGGAAACAAACAATAGAATTTATTTTTAATAAAAAATGTCGTTTTCACTAATCCCCGTTCGTCTATAGTGTACAGAAGCACAACGCCTCTGATCTTATCTATAGTGTACAGAAGCACAACGCCTCTGATCTTAAAGGAGAATACCATGCAATATATGTGTCTAATTTATGCCCGTGAAGGTGCTGGCCCGCAACCAGGAACAGCTGAATTTGGTGGTCTAATGCAAGGCTATCAAGAATTTAGTGAAACGGTAACAAAAGACGGCGTTTTTGTTGGTGGCGAAGCTTTAGAAGATGTCGCGTCGGCAACAACTGTCACAAGAGAAAATGGTAAAGTAGAAACCATGGACGGCCCATTTGCAGAAACTAAAGAGCAACTTGGAGGATATTACATTCTAGATTGCAAAGACTTAGATGAAGCACTTAAATATGCAGCGCAAATTCCGTCAGCCGAATATGGCCGTGTTGAGGTTCGTCCCGTGATGGTTTTTGATAAATAAACTCCATGTTGCCCCCGCTCAAACTTACACATGTAATTGAAAAAACCGTTCGTGAAGAATGGGGGCGCATTTTAGCATCATTGACTAAAAACTTGGGTGACATGCAATTGGCTGAAGACTGCCTGCAAGAAGCTGTCATTTCTGCCATGAACCATTGGCAAAAAAATGGTCTGCCAAAATCTCCCCCTGCATGGCTTATTAAAGTAGCGCGGCGCAAAGCGATAGACCGCCTTAGGCGCGATCAAAATTTTGCTAGCAAGCAAAATGAAATTTCCTATTTAATAGAATTGGAAAATCAGAAAAATATTGAAGGTGAAAGAGATGTAATGCAACATGTGATTCCAGACAAACGCCTCGAAATGATTTTCACCTGTTGTCATCCAGCCCTTGAAGAAAAGACAAAAATCGCCCTTACACTGCGCACCCTTGGCGGCTTAAGCACGCAAGAAATTGCCAATGCCTTTTTAGATAACCCAGAAGCGATGGCACAGCGCTTGGTGCGGGCAAAAAAGAAAATAGCCATCGCAAATATTCCCTACGAAATACCAGATAAGCAAGCCCTGCCAGAGCGATTATCATCCGTACTAAATGTCATTTATTTAATTTTCAACGAAGGTTATTCATCCAATTCTGGAGACAGTGTAACCAGAGCAGATTTAAGCGATGAAGCAATTCGGCTCGCTAGGATTATCAAAAATCTCTCGCCTGAAGAAACAGAAATTACGGGCCTTTTGGCCCTAATGCTTTTACACGATTCAAGGCGACAAGCACGTACCACAAGCAGTGGTGAAAAATCAGGTGAAATGATTTCATTAGAAGATCAAAATCGTGAACGTTGGGATAATGCAAAAATTTCCGAAGGCATTAAACTTATTAAAGCCGCCCTGCCCAAACAACGCTTAGGCCCTTATCAATTACAAGCCGCCATTAGCGCGGTACACGCCGAAGCAAAGACTTGGGAACAAACAGATTGGGCACAAATTTCAGCGCTTTATAATTTGCTTTACGCAATGCAGCCCTCGCCTGTAATTCGTATTAATCAGGCAATGGCAGTTTCTTACAGCCAGTCATTACAAGCAGCACTAACAATGTTAATGGACGCAAATGAGGCTGGAAAGCTAGACAAGTATCAACCTTTTCATGCGGCAAAAGCAGATTTACTTAGCCGTATGGGAAATACCACCCAAGCTAAACTCAGCTTCAAAATAGCGATTAAATTATCTAACAATCAACAAGAAAAAGATTTCTTAATTCAAAAAATAAGTCATTAAGATTTAGCATTTGATTGTCTTGCATCTGGTTGAACTAGAGCCAAACCACCCAGCATCATTATCAACGCTACCCAAACAAAATTTGAATATTCTTCACCTAAGAAATACCACGATAAAGTAACAGCCGTAATGGTTACGATATAAGCAATTTGAGAAGTGAAAACCGGACCAGCCAAACCAACCAGCCACATATAACCAGCATAGGCAAAAGCATGCGCACTGGCAAAAGCAAGTATCGACAATTCAGCATTACTAAACGCATTTCCAACTAAAATATTTGGTACAAAAAACTGGCCTGATACAATTGAAATAATTCCAGAAATTGGCAAAGCAATAAGTGACGCGACAAATAGCACCGCAACTGGGTGCAAATCCTTAGGCGCTTTTAGCGAGATATAATTTCCTTCAATTCCGTAACTAAGCGGCGCAACAAATGCGATCAAAATGTAGATCACTTTTTCTGGATCGGGCAGGCTAGAGTTTGGAACTGCCAGTAACGCCATTGCCGAAACGCCCAACAATATTCCAAAAATTCGTTTTCCAGCAATCCGCTCTGTTCTCAATAAAAGAGCAATTACCAACACACACATGGGTACTGTTGCGATGATAATTGCCATAATCCCAGCAGGCAGTTCAGCCGCTGCAATATATGAGAATGCATTTGGAAATAAAGTGCCCGTTAAAGATAGCACAAAGCAATATTTTAGATGCGCGCGTTTTAAGCTAACTTTATAGCCGCGTATTAAAATTACGCAGAATAATATGCTGGCAACAACCACAACTTCCCAAAACGTTATGCCAAATGGCTGCAACCCATCAGACACCGCTATTTTGATAAGAGGGATGGTCGTCGCCCAAACAATACCGATAATAAGAAGCCCAATAAAGGGAATTAATCTTGGCGAAATTCTACTCATTTAATTGGGCTCACTAAAAACAGCTAACTTAATCAGACGGCACTACCAAATTAATTATTCTTGGATATTGCGGTAAAATTATTCAGCAGAAAGTTTTTCCATTATTTCATCAGAAATATCGAAGTTGGCATAAACGTTTTGCACGTCATCATCTTCTTCTAAGATATCAATCAGTTTAAGCAATGTAGCCGCTTTGGCTTCTTCAACTGGAACAGTATTTTGTGGACGCCAAGTACCAGCAACACTTTCGGCTTCGCCAAACTTTGCTTCCAGCGCTTTAGACACATCAATCATATCTTCAAACGAAGTTAAAATTATGTGGCCGCCCTCTTCATGGCTTTCGCAATCATCTGCGCCAGCGTCAATCGCCGCTTCCATCATTTCGTCTTCACTTGCTACTTCAAACTTATAAGTAATCTGGCCCATGCGGTCGAACATAAATCCAACAGAACCTGTTTCACCAAGTTGTCCGCCATTCTTGGTAAAAGTCGAACGAACAGTAGAAGCAGAGCGATTAAGATTGTCTGTAAGACATTCTACAATTACCGCTACACCACCAGGACCATAACCCTCATAACGCATTTCTTTATAGTCTTCACCGCCAACACCAGAGCCTTTGTTGATGGCGCGAGATATATTGTCTTTAGGCATAGATTGGCCTTTGGCATTTTGAATTGCCAAACGCAAACGCGGGTTCATATCAGGATCAGTCGTGCCACCGCCCATTTTCACTGCAACCGTTATCTCTTTAGACAAACGGGAGAAAACTTTAGAACGTAATTTATCTTGGCGACCTTTACGGTGCTTAATATTTGCAAATTTTGAATGGCCTGCCACGTCACATCTCTTTATTATAATTTATGAAATTTCTTTAAATCAGCTTTTATCTGTAATTGAGGCATGGGTCAATTGAGTTAGAGAGGAATAATAAATTCTCAGCTACAATGACTTTTCGCTTAGACCAAAGCCAAATGGACACATCCATCAAGTGCGTTATCATAAGCCATGCGTCATTTAATCATCCTCTCATATATTATACTCTTAACTGCCTCCCCACTTTTCGCCGCACAAAACACTCAGTCTGACAATCTAACAATTAATGAAAAGTTGGGCATCTTTCTATTCGAGCAATTAGCCAAAGCACAAACGAGGCAAGCAGGCAGAGAAGCAGAAGCCGAAATTTGGCATTATTGGTTTAATCAAGCACCAAGCAAAGAAATTAAAACCGACTTAGAATATGGTCGCAAACGCCGTGAGGCATATGATTATGTGGCAGCAGAAATTTCTTTTGATAAAGTGGTGGCGGCCGCGCCTAATTTTGCAGAGGGCTATAACCAACGTGCCTTTGTTAGATTTTTACGTGAAAACTTTTCTGGGGCTTTGCAAGATTTAGAAAAAGCACTCGAATTAGAACCGCGCCATTTTGGAGCGATGTCTGGTATGTTCCATGTTTTACGCTTAATGAACCGTAACAAAGTAGCCTTTAAAATCTTGCAAAACGCTGTTAAAATTCACCCATGGATAAAGGAACGCGGTGCATTGCCGGGCCACATGCAACCACCACGCCCCAAACCACCAAAGTTGCAAAAATCAAATAAAGACATACAAAAGTTATGAAGCAATAATTAGAAGTAAATTTCTACGAATAAATTTTCTACACTTCTAGTAAATCTTTTACATTTTCTTCCAGTGAATGTTTTTCAAAGCCATAAGATTTTTTAAGATCTAAATAGTCTTGATAGGCTTTTTTGCGATCAACCTTATCATTTTTCTTACCGACCAACATCACGTTTTTTGCAGTGTGTTCAAGCGCGGTAAATTCTAAGAATTTAACTTCATAACCAAGCGCTGTAAGCAATAGTGCTCTGCAAACATCGGTTATAATATCGGCTTGTCTGCGTTGCATCAGCGGATAGGCATTGATCGTTTCAAAGCTTGTATTTGCATTCATCAATTGAGCCGCAATTTCGGCTTGGCAACAAGGCGCACAAAACAGATATTTCATGTTTGATCTAAGACCAAGTGCCAACGCATCATCGGTGGCAGTGTCACAAGCATGAAGCGCGATTAAAATATCAACGTCTTCTGGCTTGGTAGGTTGAATACGCGCATTTCTAAAATTTAAACCATCAAAATCAAGGCTATCAGCAAGATCATTACAAAGGTCGATCACATTGGTTTTAATATCTATGCCAATGGCCTTGGGTTCAACTTTGGCGCGCTCACGCACATAATCGTAAGTCGCAAAAGTAAGGTAACCCTTACCGCAACCCAAATCTAAAATGCCAATTGGCGTTTCTTTTGTTTCAACAAATTCACGAATATCGCGGTCGATAATTTCAACAAAATTAGCAATTTGGCGAAATTTTGCATAATGCTTTTTAACAACATTACCAGATTGATTGGTAACGCCTAAACCTTGCAAATATGGACGATTTTCGCTTAACACATAATTCTTTTGGCGATTATGCGTTTGCACTTTGCCCTTCATGCTAGGCTTAGTTTTTTGCAGGCGCGGCACACCTTTACGGTTTTCAGAATAGATAAAATCAGCATTATCAGTGTATAATGTTGCTGCTCTAAAATCAGCGATTGCATCATCTGCAAAACGCGCCATCAATGCATCAATATTTAGATCGCTCGTATAAGAGCTGTCTCGATTATCACTGTATTTGATAAGTTGTTTTCTGCCACCCGCAATAAGTTCAAAATTTACTTTAAACTTATCATCTTTTTTACCCGCACTTTGGCCCGTTCCAGCAATTGGTGCAGAAAAGACCACACGTTTAAATGTGTTGGATTTTAATGCGGCTTCGCATTCGCTTATAAATATATTTCGTTCTTCATTTTGCATGAAGCTTGCCTAAGGCCATTTAGGCATCACGTCAATTTGAAAAGTACGATTTATTTCAAAGTAAAAAGAAACGTAGCTTCATATATTCACCAATCATGAGAACATGCCTCGCCTTATTGGGGCGCTCTATACTTAGAGTATATTGTCTTGGGCCTGCTAAGTGTAACAATTTAAATGCCCCGTTTTAACAAATATTGTCGCACCGTCATCCAAACTAAAAGGCTGATGACAACTTAAATGAGGACTTCTGATCCACGTTCCTTTCTTGTAAGTTCCATGTTCATCATGAAAGCTCCCTTCAAGTACAAAAATTTCTTCTCCCCCAAAGTGCTTGTGTGAATTAAATTTAGTATTTGGTGCCCACTTTACCAAAGCCACATTTTCAGTTTCAAATGTGTGGAGTGGCATCACCTGCAACCCAGGAACAGCCCCTTGATACCAACTGGCTTTTTTAGTGTTTATATTTTTCTGAAGCACGTCACCACGATCAAACTGACGCAACTTTACAAAAATTATAGCCCCTTCTTTTCCTATCTTTGGGCTATGTTTTGTCCCAATAGGGTTCCTGACATAACTTCCAACTGGATAGTCCTTATGCTCATCACTAAAGACACCTTCCAATACAATAAACTCCTCTCCCCCACTATGGTAATGTTCTGGAAATGCGCTATTTGGCTTAAACAGTACAATCGATGTAGCTCTAGCGACCTCCCCTCCCATCCGGTCAAGTATCACTCTTGTGACACCACTTGTAGGAGAGTTTACCCATTTGTAGTCGTTTGGTCTGATAACCACTCGTTCATTGAAATTAGCATTAATTTTCATCAATAAATCCAATATTCAGATAATTATAGTGCTTGATGATGTGTCACAAACACACCATCAACCTTATTTATTAAAACGCTTCATAAATACGAATTTTGGGAGAGCTAGCCAACAATGGCCCCAGTTCACCCACTACATCATCTTTAAAAAGGGAGCTTTCTAAATAAGCCTCAGCATCAGCTACGCTCATAAATCCATGAAGAACCTGAACATCTTCTTTGCGAACCAACAGGTTTTTAGATGCAGCTCCTTTTGCCTTATTTAAAAATGGCTGTTTATATTTTTTATAAACGTTAACAGCCGCGCCACGGTTCGTTTCAGCAATCTCCAAAGTAATTTCAAGGTATGCCTTAGCCTCTTCACCAGCAAATGCATTCACAGAACTGAAGGCTTGAAATATCATAAGTGAGATTGCAATAAGTAGATTTTTTTTCATAATTATTCCTTTGGTTTCGATTAACTACCAAAGATATAAATCACCTTGACTTATAAGAAAAATCACTTAAAAAAATATTATTAATAGTATTTAGAAATATATAAAAATATGAATTTCTCACAACTCCGCTTCACTAAAGCAGCATATGAGCTTGGTTCATTCACCAAGGCCGCTCATGCGTGCAATGTCACGCAACCTACATTATCTAACGGAATTTCAAAGTTAGAGACCGAGTTAAATAACAAGATATTCAATAGAACAACAAGATTTGTGGGCCTTACCGAGTTTGGCCAAACGCTGATGCCCAAAATTTCAAGTATATTAAGTATACAAAACGCCATCTATTGCGATGCCAAATCATCAGGACAAAATAAAAGAAAAATCATCCAAATTGGTTTTTCACCGCTGATCGATAGCCATGTTTTCACAAAACTTATTGCGTCCTATAAAATGAATAACAAAGATATTGAGATCATCTTTACAGAGGACAATCTAAATCAACTTGAGTTGAAATTAGCAAACCGTGAGCTCGATCTTATACTGGTACCTATCACTGAAAAAACATCCAAAAACAATGAAATGCTACTCTATAGTGAAGATCTAGTCGTTGTAGTGCCATCCCAACCACAAAAATCGCATGTTCTTGTTAGTGCAATCAGGGATAAAACATTTATTATGGTACCTGACTCATGCGGCCTTTCTACTATCACGCGCGCGATATTACAAACGACCTCAAAAAGCGTTAATGAATACAAAGGAAAAGCCCTAAGCTATCAGGTTCTAGCTGACTGGGCCTTAAATGGACTGGGCCTTGCAATTTTACCAAAGAGTAAAACTGCAGCACATATGCACACCCAAAAATTACATAAATCAAATACACAAATACAAATACACTATAAAGCTAAGTGGCTCTCGAAAGAACATAGCCTTCTGAGTGGCTTACTTGTTCATTTCACCCAAAATGTCGCAATATATCTAGAGCAGGCCTACCCCGAAAAAACACCTTAGAAAAACTAAAAAAGCTCCCTCTACAGACCAATGAGAGGAAGCTTTAGGAGGAACGAGGAGAGAAAGGACACTCCTCGCAACTTAGGGAGAACTTATAATAGTACTCTAAGATTTTTTAGTAATTACCGGAACCAATAGATCGCCCCATGTACCATCGCCACCGTGGTGCCGAGAAGAACGGATTAATTCTACTGATAAGCCTGCATCAACTGCCCGCATTACCGATTGGTTTAACCTATGAAGGTCGGTGGCAAGCATTCTGATTGCTGTATCTGAAGCATCAACTTGACGATCATCCTCAGTCGCTTTTATGCTAGTAATCTCAGCAGTCTTTGGCATTGTTTTAGTCATGGCACTCTCCTTTTCATTATTAGCAAACAATTCATTATTGTTTGCAGTTGGTTGATTATTTGAATTGGATAATCCAAATAGACTATCCAAATCGTTTCTCTAAAATCAGCTCTTGAGAATTAGTTCCTTTGAATTGGTTCCCTAGATTTGGTTCCCTAGATTTGGTTCCCTAGAATTGGTTCATTGTATTGTCATCACCAGATGCTTTAAGTGCAGCATCACCAGCAAAGTATTCTTTATGTTCATCACCAATGTCAGAACCAGCCATATTCTGGTGCTTAACGCAGGCAATACCCTGTCTAATTTCTTGACGCTGAACGCCTAGTACGTAACCAAGCATGCCTTGATCGCCAAAGTACTCTTTCGCCAAATTATCGGTGCTTAATGCGGCCGTGTGATAAGTAGGCAACGTGATTAAATGGTGGAAAATACCTGCTTCACGAGAAGAATCTGCTTGGAAGGTACGAATACGCTCATCGGCTTCAGCTGATAAATCAGTTGCATCATATTTTTCAAACATCAAATCTGCGCGGTCATAAGACGAAACATCCTTGCCATCTTCAGCCCATGCATCAAATACTTGCTGGCGGAAATTAAGTGTCCAGTTGAACGAAGGAGAATTGTTGTAAACCAGCTTCGCATTAGGAATTGTTTTACGAATTTCGTTCATCATGCCACCAATTTGGCCAATATGAGGCTTCTCAGTTTCAATCCAAAGTAAATCTGCACCGTTTTGTAGCGACGTGATACTGTCCAAAATACAACGCTCTTCACCCGTGTCAGGACGGAATTGATAAAGGTTAGAAGCCAAACGCTTAGGACGCTTTAACTTGCCGTCTTGTTTAATAATTACATCGCCATTGTTAATGGTTTTCTCAGTTACTTCATCACAATCCAAGAATGAATTATATTGGTCGCCCAAATCACCTGCTTCATGCGAAACAGCAATCTGTTTTGTAAGGCCAGCACCCAAGCTGTCCGTGCGTGTAACGATAACACCATCCTCAATACCAAGCTCTAAGAATGCATAACGACAAGCGCGAATTTTTGCTACGAAGTCTTCATGTGGAACTGTAACTTTACCATCTTGGTGACCACATTGCTTTTCATCAGAAACCTGATTTTCAATTTGTAGCGCACAAGCACCCGCTTCAATCATTTTCTTAGCTAATAGATAAGTAGCTTCGGCATTACCAAAGCCAGCATCAATATCAGCAATGATTGGAACAACATGCGTTTGATGATTTTCAATCTCGTTTTGAATTTCTTCAGCTTTTGCAGTGGCGCCAGCAGCTCTTGCTTTATCCAAATCTTTAAACATCAAACCAAGTTCACGTGCATCCGCTTGACGTAAGAATGTGTATAATTCTTCGATCAATGCAGGAACAGAAGTTTTTTCGTGCATGGACTGATCTGGCAAAGGACCAAATTCTGAGCGAAGCGCAGCTACCATCCAACCAGAAAGGTACAAATAACGACGATCCGTTGATTTAAAATGCTTCTTAATAGAAATTATTTTTTGTTGGGCAATAAAACCATGCCAGCAACCAAGTGACTGCGTATATTGAGACGAATCTGCATCATAAGCTGCCATGTCTTTACGCATAATCGCGGCAGTGTATTTAGCAATGTCCAAACCAGTTTGAAATTTATTCTGCGCCCGCATACGTGCTACACTTTCAGGACTGATATCTTTCCATGCATTACCAAATGTTTCTTTTAGCTTTGTAATAGAGCCTTTGATTTCGTTTTCCTGCAACATCGTGCATCTCCAAATTTATTGTAATTTCTTTACAAAAATTTAAGAATAACCTCATGCGGCTAATTCTAATTTACAATTTCTGCATAATTTCTTGTCATAATGTGACTAAATTAACAGGAATTAGCAAAGTAATATTGACAAAAGAAGCCAAAATTGATGTTATCTTGTAAATTCTAGTAAATTTACTTTGTAAATTTGTAAATTCTGTAAAAATAAAGTTCATTAGATTATTGAAGGAAAATTGATGTCCGATCAAAAGATATTTGCTGGCCCTAAAGTAAAGCGCATACGCCTGTCTTTAAACCTCACGCAAACAGTAATGGCGCAAGAATTAGAAATATCACCAAGCTATCTAAATTTGATTGAACGCAATCAACGGCCCATAACGGTTCAAATACTTGTTAAACTTTCTTCTGTTTACGACATTAGCCCCGATCAATTGCAAGGGGATACAGACGGGGTTGTTAGTGACCTAAAAGAAGTCTTTTCTGATCCATTATTACAAGGCGAACTTTCCAGCTTTGATGAATTGTTCGAGATGGCAGACCTATCCCCAAATGTTGCAAATGGCATATTAAAACTCCATCGCGGTTATAGAGAGGCCCTTTCTAGGCTGTCTGAGCTGAACACACTGCTGGTTGAAAAAGGACAAGGCACAAATCTTGATGAAACCGGTGTACCAGCGGATGCTTTGCGTCAAATCTTAGAAACCAAACCTAACCATTTTGAATATCTAGATCATGCGGCAGAAGAATTTGCTTCCAAGTTTGACCGCAATGCTAATTTGTTTACATCGCTCACCAATTGGCTTTTTGAGAAACACAGAATTTCAGTTCAAACGTTGCCAATTGAAACCATGCCAGATTGGAGAAGGCGCTTTGACAAACATTCAATGCGTATCTTTATATCCGAACGCCTTTCACCCCATGACCAATTACAAGAACTAGCGACCGAAGTTGTTTTATTAGGCCTTACTGAAAGAATTGACGAAGAAGTACAACACCTCGACCTAAAAGCAGACGAAGCAAAACGGCTAGCCCGTTTAGAATTTGCCCGATATGCCGCGCATGCCATTATGATGCCTTACACAAAATTTTTACAATCTGCCAAACGCATGAAATACGATATTGACGTTCTTGCAGGTAGATTTGATGTGTCATTCGAACAAGCCGCCAATCGCCTAACAACATTGGGCCGCAAAAAAGCAAAAGGACCTGACTTCTTTATGATGGAGGTCGATCAAGCTGGTAATTTAGTAAGGAGATCAGGCCGCTCTGGCTATCCACGATCAAAATTTGGCGGTGCCTGCCCAAAACTTGATGTATTCTCAGCGTTCTCTCAACCAAATTACTTGCTTGTGGAAAATAATATTCAAACTAATGATAATCAATTTATAACCATAACCAAAACACTCGACGGGCCAGCCGGCGCTTATGGCATAAAACCTCGAAAAACTGCTATTCTAGTTGGCATTGATGCAAGCGAAGCTGATGTAACAATTTACGCCCCTGCTTTGAAAAACTCACCGAACGAAATTGGTTCTAATTGCCGCCTTTGCGAACGTGAAGCTTGTTTAATGCGCGCTGCCGCGCCGCTTGCCAGAACATTAGCATTAGACGAGGCAGGCTCAAGCATATCCAATTTCAATTTTAAAAATTAAAAACGTTAAACAAGCGGCATGTAGATCTTTGTTATCAAATCATCCGGTTTTGTATCACTTGGGCTGTTTAAATAGACTTCATATGCAGGTTCATCTCTCAATTCACGAACACTATTAGCTAACCACTCACCAAACAAATAATTGTAGGCTGGCTGCATAGACGTATAAGGGCCTTTAAAATGTAGCACGGCATAAGCACCGCCTTTTAAAACAAGCTCCTGTGTTTCTTCCATTATTTCAAAGTTATCGTCTACTTCAAGCCCAGCATAACTACGCAAATCTGCCTCTGCCACAGCATTTGGATCATCGCAATACACACCCAGAACATTTTTCACTTGCGGCCAAAGCCCTCTTGAGCCTGCAATTGTGGCTAAGGTCTCAAAATGTTTCGCAATACCAATATAGGACCCCTTGTGAAAAATTGCTGCCAGTCTGCGTTTTGGCGCGTCAACAATTTCAATCTTAAACATATTTGTTTCTCCTGCAATTAACTTGCTCTTTAAAGGACCAACACGGCCCATTTTACGAAACACACCAGGAGAGAAACCATAACGCTCGCTAAACACACGAATAAAACTTCGTGAACTTGGGTAGCCAATATTCTTTGCAATTTCGCCAACTGGCAAATCGCTATGGCACAACATGCTTGCAGAAAGGTGCAATCTAATTCTGCGAACTGCTTGCGCACATGTCTCGCCTGTTAGCCCAAGAAATACCCTATGCCAATGAAACCTAGACATTGCGGCAATATCTGCCAAATTATCTAACGACAAATCGCCCGTTGGGTTTTCGTAGATATATTGAAGAACACGTAATATGCGCTTTTCATAATCACTACGCTTGGATGTTGCAGGCATATATAAAGAACACTCTCTTATTTTGTTTCAAGCGAAACATTGCACAAGGCTAATTCACAAATCTTGCTAAGTTTGCTTGCTAACATTTTCTGAAAAAATTGAAAATTAAGAACTTAAAGCACCGCCTGTTAATTCAGGTGTGTGCCTCAACTAAAGTTGACACATATAGCTTATTGTTATCTATATCATTTTAAATTATGATATACTAGAATACTAGATAGTAAGTAAAATTTTCTGATTGAGTTTTAAAGTAGACCCCAAAAATTCAAATATCACAACCACTTATCGTGAAATTAAGTTTTAAGACTAAAATGATCGAGTTAGCATGAAAGAACGTGACATGGCTTATGTACCTGCATCCAACCGTTATGAAACAATGATATATAATAAATGTGGCAATAGCGGATTAAAATTGCCAGCTATTTCATTGGGCCTTTGGCATAATTTTGGACATGACACTCCACATAAAACTAAACAAGATATTTGCCGCAAAGCTTTTGACCTCGGCATCACGCATTTTGACCTTGCTAACAATTATGGACCTCCTGCTGGAAGCGCTGAAGAAGCATTTGGCGAGATTCTACGCACAGACTTTGCTGGCTACCGAGATGAACTTATCATCTCCTCAAAAGCAGGTTACCCTATGTGGCCTGGCCCATACGGAGAATGGGGCAGCAAAAAATATTTAACCGCATCATGCGACCAAAGCTTAAAACGCATGGGCATTGATTATGTGGATATTTTCTATTCACACAGATACGACCCCGATACACCGCTTGAAGAAACAATGGGCGCACTTGATTCTATCGTTCGTGCGGGCAAAGCACTTTATGTTGGTATTTCTTCATATAATTCTGAACGCACCAAGCAAGCCGTAGCCATTTTAAAAGATCTTGGAACGCCATGCTTAATTCATCAGCCAAGCTATAATATGCTTAACCGCTGGATAGAGACGGACGGACTTAAAGAAACACTAAAAGAAGAAGGCGTTGGTTCAATTGCCTTCACCCCACTTGCGCAAGGCATGTTAACAAGTAAATACCTAAATGGCATTCCAGAAAATAGCCGCGCCACACAAGGCAAAACCCTAAAGGAATCTTTCCTAACGCAAGAAGTAATTTCCAATGTGAAATCACTTAATGAAATAGCAAAAGGCCGCGACCAAACGTTGGCGCAAATGGCAATTGCATGGGTATTACGCGATGGTGGCATAACAACGGCACTTATTGGCGCTTCTAAACCCTCACAAGTCGAAGACTGTGCGGGCGCAATTAACAATCTAGATTTCACGTCAGAAGAACTCAAAGAAATTGATAAATACGCAAAAAGCGAAGCGATCAATTTATGGGCAAGATCGTCTGATGCTTAAATCAAAGCAAATTTTGGCGCACAATCAAAAACTATCTCAAATGGAGAAGGATATTCACTATGAGTGAGAAAATTGGATTCATCGGTGTCGGCTTGATGGGACACGGAATGGCAGCCAACCTATTAAAAGCTGGCTATGAACTAACAGTATTAGGAAACCGAAATCGTGAGCCTGTAGAAGACCTAATCAAAAAAGGTGCTACCGAAGCTAAGACTGCTCGCATATTAGCAGAAAAATCTGACATTGTGTTTATGTGCCTGCCAGGTTCACCACAAATCGAGGCTACCGTACGAGGAAAAGACGGATTAATAGAAGGTTTAAAGTCTGGGTCAGTCATTATCGATTGCTCAACGGCTGATCCAATTTCTACAGTTTCCATTGCAGAGGAATTGTCTCAAATGGGTGTTGATTATGCAGATGCGCCTTTAGGCGGAACGCCTGTGCAAGCGGCAGAAGGCACATTAAGCGCAATGATTGGCGCAAAAGACGATGTGTTTAAACGCATAGAACCTGTTGTGAAAGCTTGGGCAGAAAAAATTGTTCATATTGGCGGTGTTGGTGATGGCCATAGAATGAAACTTCTCAACAATTTCATATCACTTGGCTATGCTTCAATCTATTCAGAAGCTTTAGCTCTAGCTCAAAAAGTTGGCATTACACCTGAAAGGTTTGACAGCGTGATTCGCGGAAGTCGCATGGATTGTGGCTTTTATCAAACATTCATGGGCTACGCGATCGAGGGCAATGTCAACGCACACAAGTTCACCTTGACCAATGCCCTTAAAGATATGCGCTATCTTGAATCAATGGCAGACGACGCTGGTATCTCAAATCCGTTAGGAAATGCGACTAAAAACGCCTTTGCCATGGCGGTTTCAGCCAGTGGTGGCGGTGCCCAAGACTATGTTCCCCATATGATAAAATACATTGGTGACATAAATGGAGTGGATTTAACCCCTAAGGAAAAATAACTTCCTTAGGTTAAAACTAACCCCCTATTTTTCATTGTTGTAAAACACAGCCGTTTTACTAATTTGAACCTTAGGGAGGCCCCACCCCAAAAAGACAATTATGTCTTTTAAAACCTCCTTATGGCTGATGTGTCTTTTCTCAAAGGTGCATCAGCTGTAATGATCTCTAATATTTTCTTTAGTCATCTTTTTTAAAAGTTAAAATCTTCACATCTAGTAGTGCCTCATTACCCTTGGTGAAATTTATAAAAGCCTAATTAAATCCGCCCTCTAGAATATTACGAGAACAAATTGTTGCAGTCTGTAATTATTATTATGGATAAGGACTTTTTTCCCAATTGAAATAACTTGAAAAAAGAGTAAGTAGCACCCATCCGATCAATACATCGGACATAACTTTCGTGCGCGGGGCGCACTTATTAGGAATTCGCGAAAGGATTTCATATAATGAAACGCATTTTAATTTCCACTGTATCTGCAATATCTCTTTTGGTACTTGTCGGCTGCAATGACAATGCTGAAAAAACAGCAGCAGAAACTGGTAACGCAGTTAAAGAGGGCGCAAGCTCAATCACAGAAAAACTTAAGGAAAAAGCAAGCGAAGCTATGGAAGCGACTAAAGATGCCGCTTCTGGTGTAGTAGATAGCGCTAAAGATATGGCTACCGATGCAGTAGATGCAACTAAAGATGCTGCATCTAGCGTAACTGATGGTGCTAAAGAAATGGCAACTGATGCAGTAGACGCAACTAAAGATGCTGCTTCTGGTGCAATGGAAGCAACTAAGGACGCTGCATCCGACGCAATGGAAGCAACTAAAGATGCTGCTTCTGGGGCAATGGAAGCAACTAAAGACGCTGCTTCTAGCGTAACTGAAGGTGCTAAAGAAATGGCAACTGATGCAGTAGACGCAACTAAAGATGCTGCGACAGACGCAGTTGAAGGCGCTACGACCACTACAATGGAAAAAGCAACAGACGCAGCGACTGATATGGCAAAAGACGCTGCATCAACAACTGTTGAAGGCGCTAAAGATGCTGCATCTGATATGGTTAAAGAAACGACTGATAAAGCAGTTGAAGGTGCCAAAGAAATGGCAACTGACGCTGTTAAGAAAATAGTTAAAGAAGTTGTTAAACCAGCACAATAATCGCTGATACAATACGAATTTTTGAGGGCCGTTTATCGGCCCTCTTTTTTACGCCGATTTTTTACTTTCCAAAAGAAAACAAATCAACCAGCCAAGCCCCTATTCTCCCCAAGGCAAAACATTTTCAAGGCGCGGCCCAACACGCAATGGCTTAATATAAGTCGCCAATCCTGTTTTATCATCAATTTCTATACCAACACCGCAAATAGTCGCTTCACCGGAAGCTGGCTCAAATCTATTCTTAGGAACTTTGCTGGTGAACCGATTAATCGGTTCTTCTTTTTCCATGCCAAGCGAAGAATCATAATCTCCGCACATGCCAGCATCTGACATATAGGCTGTACCACCATTTAAAATCTGGTGGTCGCCGGTGGGTGCATGCGTATGAGTACCAATAACAGCACTTACACGACCATCGACAAAATGGGCAAAACATTGCTTCTCAGAAGTAGCTTCTGCATGAAAATCAATAAAACATGCGTCCAACGTCAGACCCAATTCCCAACCATCTAGTTGTTGTTCAACACATGCAAAGGGATCATCAAGTTCTGGATGCATAAAAACACGACCCATAATATTCATTACCAATATACGTGCGCCATTTTTAGCTTCAAAAAGGTTTGCTCCCTTACCAGGCGTACCTTTAGGATAATTTGCTGGGCGCAAGAATCGATCTTCACGCTGACAAAAGCCCAAAGCTTCTTTCTGGTCGAAAACATGATTTCCAGTGGAAACTACATCTGCTCCGGCCTCAAGCGTTTTATTGTAAATATCTTCGGTAATGCCAAAACCACCAGCAGAATTTTCCCCATTAACAATCACAAAATCTGTTTTCAGCTTATCCACTAAACCTGGAAGTTGGTCAAAAACAGCATTTCTACCGACGCGACCAACCATATCTCCTAAAAAGAGCAATCTCATAGCTGTAAAAACCTCTTTGCAATCAACGATACATTCATATTATTTTTCATTTAATTTTCCAGTAGAAATTAATTTATAATCTATCTCAGTCAGTATGGCATTTAATGGGATATCATGCGCTTCTACGGGCACATGAACCATTTCTTGCATGGCAAAAGCAAGCCCAATTAGGAAGGGCGGCGCATTTTTACGCATCAATTTATCAATTGCCCTATCATAGTACCCAGCACCATAGCCAACGCGCCCACCCTTCATATCATACGCCGCTAAGGGTGCTATCATAATATCAGGATCAAGTATTTCGGCATCGGGCCCAGGCCCTCTAGTGCCAAAACCAGTATCTACCATAGCGCAACCGCGCTTTAACTCACGAAATTCAATCGTGGTTTTGTCAATCACAGCAGGCAAACACAGCCTTGCGCCCCTTTGCGCCAATGCATCCATCAATGGGCGCGCATCAATTTCTGATCTAATAGGAAAAAAGCCTGAAATAATTGTATTTTCTTCAAATCGAATGGCTTTGCTGCCAATATCACCAGCACTCAAGCTCATTTCAATTCGGCGAAGCGCAGGCAATTCATTGCGCTTGATTAAAATGTCGCGGCGGATTTCAGCTTTTTGCTTGCTTAAACTATCTTCGCTCGAACTGTGTTCGCTCAATGCCATATATCCCTGCACTACTTTAACTTAAGAATAAAAGTATATGTCAAAAAAACCATCTACAAACAAAAACATCTAGTCTGCACAATGTTTAATCTGCGCAAAGAATGTTTAATCTGCGCAAAGCATGTGTAAATCAAAAGTGCGGCCACCTTGGTCGTCGACAAATTTCTATCCCGAAAAACCTAAGTTTAGGTGGGCGCCGTATAATAAAACCCACGGGTTTAGTCAGTGACAGCTCCCTAAGGATAAGTAAGGCCCCGAGAAATAAATGTCTAACGGGCCAGCCAGCTCGCAATAACAATATAAGGTGTCATTAGGTATTTAACCAGCACAAAATTAGTTTTTATGAAATTCAGCCGTTCAATTTTCCAACAATTGCGTTTAATTTATTCGCCAATTGCGATATTTGCTTGGCAGCATCAGTTTCTGCACTAGACATTTCCCCTGTAACGCTGGTGTTAGTCTGTTCAAGTTTGGCAATTTTAGCTTCAAGTCCAGCTATTTTCTTTTCCATTTCAACAAGTTCGTCGGTTACCATAATGCCTGCCATTACGGTAAGGCGTTGATCGCCAATTTCGCCAAAAGAACCTTTAAGCTGTCCAGCGTACGAATCTAACTTCTCGGCCAGTGAAACCAAGTGTGATTCTTGCCCCTCATCACATGCCATACGATAGGTTTTACCGTTTATTGTTACCGAAACTGATGCCATTATTTAATCCTGAACCAACTAAGACATTGAAAGAAATGATATTATTTTTGTTTGTCTAAAACTGCGCGAATATTTTCCATCGCATCGACCAACCGCTTAGAGACTTCTCTATTTGCGTTTTCCAACACTTGAGCCCTAGCCTCTGCGCCATCAAGAGATTCAGCTAAGCGTGTTCTGTCCGCGCCCATGCGCTGAACTTCAGACTCTGCCTCTAACAAGCCCTCTTCTCTAAGAACTCTAGAATCGACTGCTTTATCAAGCGCATCTATCGCCAGATCTAACTTACTTAATGCAGAAGAAATTTCGCTTCCCATTATATTCTCATTACTCTCTCATTTATACTAAAATCACCTCACCAAATGACACAAATCGCGATTCGAGACAAATGATTAGACTTAAAACTTTACCCGTTACACTAACAAAACGTCAATCGCAGTATCCAAGCTTTTAAGAAATGCACCCTATCTATGCAAATTCACTGTGGATAGATAGCCAGAAAGATACGTGAATGGCGCGCTTGCAAGACTGCTCGTACACAATACAAGCTGTCCAATAGCTTCTCCACACTTTTCATTGTCTGATAGTCACGCAATCCCCCACACAAATCCCCATACTGTCATTGACTCCAGTCTCCCAAATGATATGACAATCGCGCTGTCATTCCATGACAATTTCGAAATTAACGAGGTTTGGGACGAAACGAAACAATAGTACTGATTCAGTTTTCGCAAATATAAAACAAGACTACCTCTGCTCTTTATTGTTAGAGCAAAATCATCCAACACTATAATTTAGTCACGTATAAACTTTTAGAATAGGTAAAAATATGAATACTAGGGCCAAATTGCCAGAAATGGCAAATGCAATTCGTTTTCTTTCAATGGATGCAGTTCAAAAGGCTAATTCTGGACACCCAGGCTTACCAATGGGCGCGGCAGATATTGCAGCGGTTCTTTTTACCGAAACTATGAAGTTCGACCCTAAAAACCCAAATTGGCCTGATCGTGATAGATTTGTTCTGTCTGCTGGTCACGGCTCTATGCTTCTTTATTCTGCACTATACTTGCTTGGCTATGAAGACATCACAATTGATGAGATTAAAAACTTCCGTCAAGTAGGTGCTAAAACTGCAGGCCATCCAGAATATGGTCACGCCGCAGGCATCGAAACAACCACAGGCCCACTTGGGCAAGGTATTGGCAATGCTGTCGGCATGGCGATTGCTGAACGCAAGCTAAACGACGAATTTGGCGACGACATTGTGAATCACCGAACGTATTGCCTTGTTGGTGATGGCTGCTTGATGGAAGGCATTTCGCAAGAAGCGATCTCACTTGCAGGCCACCTAAAACTAAACAAATTAATTGTGCTTTGGGATGACAACAACATCACAATCGACGGCTCTGTTTCTATGTCTGATTCAACAGACCAAATTGCACGTTTTAAAGCATCTGGCTGGAAAACAATTCGTATCGATGGCCACAAATCATCAGAAATTTCAGATGCAATTGCACAAGCTCAAAAATCTGAAAAACCAACCATGATCGCTTGTAAAACAACAATTGGTTACGGTTCACCAACAAAAGCAGGTACTAATAAAGTACACGGTTCACCGTTGGGCGAAGATGAAATCAAAGCAACGAGAAAAGCTTTAGGTTGGAAAAACCCTCCCTTTAAAATAGACGCAGAAACATTAGATTCTTGGCGCATTGCAGGTCTAAATTCTGCTTCAGAACGCAAAGAATGGCAAAAACGCCTTAATGCGCTAGACCCAGAAGTTAAAGGCGAATTTGAACGCCGTATGCGCGGCGAGTTGCCTTCAGGCTTTGACGATGCAATTTTAACTTTGAAAAAGGAAATTGCAAAAACCCAACCAACACTTGGCTCACGTAATTCATCAGAAATGGTGCTTGAAGTTGTCAACGAAATTATTGACGAAACTGTTGGCGGTTCTGCCGATCTAACAGGCTCTAACAACACCAAGACATCGCAAATGGTAAGCATTACACCAGACGATTTTTCTGGTCGTTATTTGCACTACGGCATTCGCGAACACGGCATGGCAGCCGCCATGAACGGCATTGCGCTACACGGTGGTTTAATTCCTTATTCAGGTGGGTTCTTAATCTTCTCAGATTATTGCCGCCCATCTATTCGTCTGGCAGCCCTTATGGGCATTCGTGTCATTCATGTATTCACACACGATTCAATCGGCCTTGGCGAAGATGGCCCAACACACCAACCTGTTGAACAAGTGGCGGCATTGCGCGCAATTCCAAATCTATATGTAATGCGCCCAGCCGATACAATGGAAACAGCCGAGTGCTGGCAAATTGCACTAAAAGCAGAAAAAACACCTTCTGCAATCGCGCTTACTCGCCAAAAGCTTCCAACACTACGTACAGAATATGTAGAAGAAAACCTATGTGCAAAAGGCGCGTATGTTTTATCTGATGCAGACGATGCAGACGTTACAATCTTTGCTTCTGGTTCAGAAGTTGAAATTGCTATGCTAGCCAAAGAACAGCTTAACGAAGCTGGAACATCTGTTCGTGTTGTCTCTGTGCCTTGCTTTGAATTGTTCCAAGCGCAATCTACAGAATACCGTAAAGAAATTATCGGTTCATCAAAAGTGCGCATCGCGGTCGAAGCGGCCGTTTCTCAAGGATGGGAACGTTTCATTGGTGAAGATGGTATCTTCATTGGCATGAGTGGCTTTGGCGCTTCTGGTCCGTATAAAGAATTGTACGAGCACTTTGGCATTACGCCAGAGGCAATTACAAAGGCGGCACAAGCTAAGTTAAAGTAGGCTAAACTAGAATAGTTAAAACGACACTTTGTAACCGACACAAAATAGTTGTGCTGGTAAATCGATTAAAATCCAAACTTTGATTGATAACCAGCACAAAACAAATTATTTAAATACATACTGATAAAATGTGCATTTCTGGAGAAATAATTAAATGACTAAAGTAAGAATAGCTATTAATGGTTTTGGCCGCATTGGTCGTAATGTAGCACGCGCAATTTTCGAATCTGGACGTACAGACATCGACATTGTTGCTATCAACGATCTTGGCCCAGTTGAAACAAATGCGCATTTAATGCGTTATGATTCAGTACATGGTCGTTTCCCAGGTAAAATAACTGTTTCTGACGATCGCATCCATGTTGGTCGCGAAAGCTTTAAAGTTTTATCAGAGCGTGATCCAGCAAACCTTCCTTGGAAGGAAATGGACATCGACATCGTAATGGAATGCACAGGCTTCTTTACTTCTAAAGAAGGCGCATCAAAACATCTTGCAGCTGGCGCAAAACGCGTTCTAGTTTCTGCGCCTGCATCTGGCGCAGATAAAACAATCGTTTACGGTGTAAACGACGATGTTCTTACAAAAGAAGATCTTATTGTTTCTAACGCATCTTGCACAACCAACTGCCTTGCACCTGTTGCCTTCGTTCTTAACAACGAAATTGGCATCGAAAAAGGTATGATGACAACCATTCACTCATACACTGGCGATCAGCCAACGCTTGATACCATGCATGGCGATTTATATCGTGGACGTGCGGCGGCACTTTCAATGATCCCAACATCAACAGGCGCGGCTAAAGCGGTTGGCCTTGTATTGCCAGACCTAAACGGCAAGCTAGACGGCATTTCAATCCGCGTCCCTACCCCGAACGTTTCTGTGGTTGATTTGAAATTCATCGCAAAACGCGATACCAGCGTTGAAGAAATAAATGCTGTGATTAAAGCGGCTTCTGAAAGCGGCCCACTTAAAGGCATTCTTGGTTACACAGAAGAAAAACTTGTTTCTTCTGACTTTAACCACGACCCACATTCATCAATTTTCCATGCTGAAAAAACTGCAGT
>NVRK02000066.1 GCA_002400845.2 Hyphomicrobiales bacterium | reverse complement strand
TTATTCGTGCCAGGGATTATAACCGCTGCAGAACAAAAAATGTCTGTCGGTGTGGTGTTCTCTAATGTTTGGTGCGTGCCAGTGACTGGATCATAAATATCATAGATAAATTGTCCGCCCTGCATACCAGTAGAATCTGTACCATAGGTAAGCACTCTTCCGTCGTCCATAACAATAGCGTGAAGGCCAATTAATGGCCAATCCTGTAATGAATTCCATGTGCCGTTTGTCTGGTTTGTCATATCTTTGTCCCCTGTCAAGAATAACTTTTATTCAATAATTATTACTAAGCTGTTTCATTATGAAACAATGTTAGTGTTTGATGTCCTTGGGGTAAGGGCAAGCAATTCTTATGCCAGTAGACTTGGGGTTGTATTTATTTTTGTTGTAAAAACGAATTTTTTCTATGAAATACGTTTTTCAAAAAATAGTTGTTACGGCAATGGCTAGTAAACCATTAGTAGCAGCCACTATCTTTATAAAACGACTGTTACTTATCCTGTGAATTGGTCTTGTATTGGTGGCGTGATGTCATGATTTTAGTGTTTGTTAAGGTTAATTATGTATGAGTGAGCCTTATTTACCTATTTGAGCGTTTCAAAATGAACCACAAAAAACTAGCAAGTTTTATAAGCTTTGCATGTGCTGTTAGCTTTGCGCAGGCGCATACTGTTAATGCGAATGAGCAAATGGCATTGCGTGGTTCAAATGCTAAAACTGTAAATGTTCAAATGCTGCGCGTTGAAAATAATTATCAAAATGATATGTTCTTAGGGGATGCTTATCCAGATATTAAACGTGAGATGTCTTGGTTTTCAAAAAGCAAGACCTCATCCACTATTAAGCACAACACATTGCAAAGCCGCTCAAACTTTATTGCACCAAATGCATTACTAAACAGCACGACAACTTCTATCAGTTCATTCATAGATGACTCTCTACAAAATAGTGATTTGTTGCGTGGGTCTTTACACAATTCAATGGCGGCTGGTGAAGCTAAGAATGGTGCTGTTTTTGCACTGTTTCCAACCATTGGTTTTGAAATGCGCAAAACAAGGTCCGTCGAACTTTCTTCTTTAAGTGCTTCTCCAGTAGAAAATACGACTTTGACAAATTCATTTACCGGCAATTGGAATGTATTTTCTTCAGGTGCTGGTATAGCCTCTATTCGTGCTGCAAAGTTCACAGCGCTTTCTGCAGATATGCAATATCTATCAAACGAGCGCCGTGTGGTTATTGAAGCTGTTGGTGTTTATTTGAATTTGCTATCAGGACAAAAATTGAAAATTTCTTTGGACGGTGCAAAATCACGCATGGATAAAATATTGCGAACCACCAGAGCAAAATATAAAGTGGGCTTTGCATCCAGAACAGATGTTGCACAAGTTGAACATGAAATCGCTGATATTGAATTGCAAATATCGAAGGCAACAACAAGCTTAAATCAAAGTAATGTTAAATGGCTTTCTTTAACTGGGCGCAGGGCATCTAAACATTTATCCATGCCAGACATTGGGCAATTATTACCTTCAAGCAAGCAAGTAACAATTGATAAAGCCTTGCGTTCTAATCCAGTTATAATGGGTGCTGAATATAGTGCAAAAGCAGCGCGTCAACAGGTTAGGGTCGTCTCAGCTCAATTTCTGCCTAAAGTCTCGGTCTATGGAAATATAGATATTGGTGGCACTGGTAGATATTCGCCAACATCAGAAAATCAATGGGAAGTTGGGGCAAAGTTAACAGTGCCTATAATGAATTTATCGTCTTCATCACAATATCGCCAAGCACGCGAAACAGCACATTCAAGTAAATATCGTGCGCGTGACCAAAAGCGAAAAGTTGAACAAGAAGTTGAAGCCAGTTGGGTGAACTTAAATTCATTCAAACGCAGAAGCATTATTTTACGTAAAAAAATTAATGCTCAATATAAGATTTTAAACGGGATTGGCAAAGAGGTAAGTGCAGGCTTGCGTCCATTGGGCGATCAATTGCGCGAAGAAACCAGATATGCGCAGAGCAAAATTGATCTAATACAAAACGACCTTTCAAAAGTGGCGACTGTTTTTCAAATCGCCATTCATTTTGATGATTTTACATTAGATAGCATTCGATAAATATTGAAATTATAGTGCAGTATAAAATATAATAGCCTTTGATATTTGTTTTTATAAAGGCAATTTACTAACTAATTATAGTTGGCGGAATTACATTTAATCTTGCACAAGCGTTTTTTCCTACTTAGGTTGTGCGCTGACAATGGTTCACTTGTGTGGGGCGTGCAAAATATCATTTTCATTTCACTTGAACTTAATTTTCCAAATGGAGAAATGAAATTTAATTTTAGAAAATTTATAACTGCACCGGCACTTGCAGTTACGCTTGCAGTGACAACTCTAGTGCCATCACAAGCATCTGCTGGAGATAATCCGTTTATTGGTGAAGTCATGTTATTTGCTGGAAATTTTTGCCCCAGAAATTATGCCGAAGCAAATGGGCAACTGCTAGCTTTTTAGAGTTTATGGGCTCAATTTATTTCGCATAAATGTTTGTTAAAGGTGAGATTTTTACAATCTCAAGACTAAAGTTAACCCTCTGCTAACCATATTCTTTTTATCTTCCCTTTAAGTGGGCAGTGATTCGTTCGCTTATGACAATTATTGTCTGGGGATATGGACGGATTAAATCATCCCATCTTCTAAGTTTTTTGTTTTGTATTTTTGATTTTGTAATAATTTGGGGCGCCGAAATTTAAATTCGGTAGTAGGGCACACATGTTTTCACATGCATATAACTTGTTTAACATTGTAAGAAATTACACAATTCTGGCATTGTTTTTATTGGTGTCATTCATGGTGCCAGCCCAAGCGCAAGTAATTAATAGCGATTTTGAAGACAGAACCCCCTTTGCTGCAAGTGGCAATTGCGTAACGGGTGTTTCAGTTGCACGTGATGCTCCCAATCCTTGGAATATAAGAAGCACTCCTGATTATAGTACAGAATTCGAAATTGGATTTGATTTAAACGTTTTCCAACGAACCACGCTTTCTCCGACATTTAATACTTCGCCAGACGGTGGTTGTTTTATGGGCTTTAGAAGCCTTGATGCTGTGAGTAATGAAGGCATTTATCAAACTATTTCCATTCCAGATGCAAGCCAAGAACTTAAATTTACGTATCAATATACTGAGTATACTGAGCCTTCTTACCCACGATGCACACCAGCGGTTGAATTTCGCGTTAATAGTAATGATGACAGTAACGGCACTTCAATTTCAGTCGCTCCAAATGTTGGTTCTGCAACTGGGCCAGCCGCAGAAGGTCAGTGGGTCTCACTTGAAACCTCTAGTTTTAAACCTAGTGATTTTGGAATTGTTGATGGCGGTAATATGGATATTTATATTGGTGTTATTGCCAATAGTTGTCAAAGAACATGGGGGTTTATTGATAATACGGAAATTGTTCTCTCAAATCTAATCGACGCACAGAACGATTCAGCCACTGGCATTAATGGCT
Organism: Hyphomicrobiales bacterium; assembly: GCA_002400845.2. Lineage (GTDB taxonomy): Bacteria > Pseudomonadota > Alphaproteobacteria > Rhizobiales > Rhizobiaceae > Salaquimonas. The sequence continues at coordinate 963 of NVRK02000066.1, read as the reverse complement.
TTACTGGCGATACAAACATTATGGATGTATTGGCTAATAACGGCAATGGTGCGGATCTATTAGGTACGCCAAATGCAACGACAGCAACTGTGAGCATAAGTGTAGATACGCCAGCAACACCAATTACAGGTGGCGCTCCTGTTCCAAGTTTAAATACCGCAACAGGCATTATATCAACGCCAGCTTTAACGCCTGCGGCCGCCTATTCAATTACTTATTCTATTTGCGAAATTGCATCGCCTGCAAACTGTGATACCGCAAATGCTAGCATCACAATTGATGCCGCACCAATTGATGCGGTAGATGATGACTTTTCAGGCGCACCCATAAATGGCTTTACAGGCGGAGTAACGCCAACTGTGTTCACCAACGATACGCTTAACGGTTCAGCATTTGCGCCAACATTAGTGACCCCAAGCATTGTTGCAGATGGTGGCTTAACGGGCGTGGCGATTAACACAGATGGCACTTTGAATATTCCAGCAGGCTTTGTTGCAGGTAACTATTCAGTTGATTATCAAATCTGTGAAGTTCTAAATTCGACAAATTGTGATACTGCGACAGCAAGTGTAACAGTAGGCACCGCACCAATTGATGCGGTAGATGATGACTTTTCAGGCGCACCCATAAATGGCTTTACAGGCGGAGTAACGCCAACTGTGTTCACCAACGATACGCTTAACGGTTCAGCATTTGCGCCAACATTAGTAACGCCAAGCATTGTTGCAGATGGTGGCTTAACGGGCGTCACAATTAATACAGACGGCACGTTGAATATTCCAACAGGCTTTGCAGCTGGCAACTATCCTGTCCAATATCAGATATGTGAAGTGCTGAATCCAACAAATTGCTCGATTGCTATTGCAAATATCACTATGAGCTTAGCTCCCATTGTTGCAAATGATGACGCGCCGCCAGCCATTGATAGTCCTTCTGGTAATACAACTTTGTTGAATATACTTG
>NVRK02000065.1 GCA_002400845.2 Hyphomicrobiales bacterium | reverse complement strand
TGGTTTTGAACCGTGGCAAAGAAATTATCCAATTCAAACCCAATACAATGGCAGCCATTGCGAAGCGCAATAAAAGCGGTACAAAAACATTAATAAGACAGCAATTTGGCTCTTTGCTTTTAGATGTGGAAACTCGCAAGCATAAACATTTAACAGTAGAGACACCTTTTTTGGCGGCTGTTGTAAAAGGCACTCGTTTCACAGTGGAAGTTGGCTCTAACGCAACAAAGCTTTCAGTTGAACGCGGTGTTGTTGAAGTAACCAATGAAAGCCGCGGTGAACGTTCTGATGTACGCTCAAATCAAAGTGTCGAAGTGTCAAAGCTTTCTAATGCAAGAATGCAAGTTGTCGGTGCGGGGCCAAAAGCCAAAGTAATCTCAGTCAAACGAAGCAATCCAAAATTAAGAGCTGTAAGTCGCCCAGGTGGTAAAGTTGGCGGCAAAAGAAAGTCCATTGCAAACAAAGCTGTAAAAAAGAGCTTGAAAACTACCAAAAAAAGAACAGCTCTAATGGAGCGAACATTTGGTATTAAACCAAAGGTAAAAGAAACTAAAAAACAAAGCTTTTTTGAAAGAATGGTGGCAAGAGCTGAAGAGCGTAAGGGTGAAAGACAAAATAGTAGAACTACAAAAACTGTAAACTCAAATTCTAGGTTTTCTAGAAACAGTGACAGCGATAGTACCAGTTCAAATAGAAACTCAAATAATAACAACGCTGGCGGCAACAGTACAAATGCCAATGCGAATGCTGGCAATGGCAATAACAACGCTGGCGGCAACAGTACAAATGCCAATGCGAATACTGGCAATGGCAATAACAACGCTGGCGGCAACAGTACAAATGCCAATGCGAATGCTGGCAATGGCAATAACAACGCTGGTGGCAACAACACAAATGCCAATGCGAATGCTGGCAATGGTAATAACAACACTGGCGGCAACAGCACAACTACCGATACCAGCACCACTACGAGCACCACTACGAGCACAGACTCTGGGTCCACCTCGAGCACAAACACTTCTACCAGCTCAAGCACATCTTCAAGTGGAGACGATGACGACGATGACGACGATGACGACGATGATGATGATGATGATGATGACGACGATGATGACGATGACGATGACGACGATGACGACGATGACGATGACGATGACGATGACTGATAGGTGCGAACAACTCCCATCATGAAAAATACACTTAAAATATACTCAGGGGTACAAGGCTTTCTAATGATTGCCTTTGTGTCCCTGTGTGTTATTGCGGCATCGAAAATTGATGTACTTCACAGTTTTCAAAATAAAATTACAGAAATTAGAGCAAAACTAACACAGCGGTCCGCATCTGGTGATGTTGTATTTATAGGCATCGACAAAGAAAGCCTCGACCATGTGGGCGTATGGCCGTGGCCACGCACAGTGCACGCAGAAATTGTAGACCGCTTAATGGCGGTAAATGTAACCGAAATTGGAATCGATATAGATTTTAGTGCGCCTTCGACGCCGAGCAACGATTTGGTTTTTGAAAAAAGTTTAGAAAAGGCTGGCGGCGCGGTCATCTTACCAACTTTTGTTCAAGACCGTACCATTAGTGACAAAGATAACTCTCTTTCTATAAACAGTCCGCTGCCAATATTTGCGCAACATAGTTGGCTTGCGACTGTAAATGTTTTGCCAGATGAAGATGGCGTTGTGCGAAGGTTTCCATTTGGTCATGAAATTGAAGGAACCTTCATTGCCTCAATGCCTTCTGTGTTAAGCGGTGTTTCAAAATCGATACAGCCCGATGTACCAATCAATTTTTCAATTGATCCAAAAACAATCCCTATGTATTCGGTCGTCGATTTGCTCACGGGGAAAGTTGGACGCAAGCAGCTAGAGGGAAAAACAGTCCTTATTGGCGCACAAGCGGTAGAGCTTCGAGATAATTTTACGGTTCCAGTTTATGGTGCGCTTCCTGGTGCTATTATCCAGATTTTAACAACAGAAACTTTATTGCAAGATATTGAATTGGTTACGTTAAATCCATTGTGGCTCATCTTATTATTTGCCTTAGTCATATTTGTTGTTTCCAGTGTGATATCAAAATTTGCACGCAATAAAAAACTAAGATTACAGCTTATCAGTTTGGCAGCAATTGCTGGATGTTTTGAAATTACGGGTCTTCTACTCTTCAAAAACTATGCAGTGGTTTTACCAACCGCAGAATTGCTAACTTTTACTATAATATTTGCTACGGCGATTGGGTTTAGAGAAATAAATATTCAACGGTTTAAGTTTATGTTTGCGGATACCAGTCGAATAAACACCCAAAATGTTTTAGATCAAATCGTAAATGATAACGCCAATGGCATTTTAATTATTGACGAGAATGGCGGTATTTTTAAAGCGAACAAAAATGCCAAATTACTGTTCAATATGGCATCGATAGAAAAAGGCAGTGTTCTAGAAAAAGGCGCTTTACCAAGATTTGTTGAGCGAGATATTAAAAAAGCAATTGCGCTTTTAAAAGACCACGATGTAAATGCACCAATTTTAGGTCGGGTGAGATTTGTGATTGGTAGCAATAAAAAGCCTAGTACTTTAGAATATGCTATTACAGCCTCAAAATTACAAAGTGTTGCTGGCGTAGATTTTGATGATATTCAATTTTTGGCAGGCGTTGCCGTTTGGGATATTACAAAGCGTTTGGCGCAAGAAAAAAAGATTGCTTACTTAGCCAAATATGATGAACTTACAGGCGCATTGCGCCGTGGTGCTTTTGAAAAAAGCGTGAATGACAATTTAGTAAAAGCAAATAAAGATAAGAAAAATCTAGAAGCTAGAACAATTTTAGCGGTTAACTTGCACCGTTTTAAAACCATCAATGTGACTTTGGGGCATGAAATTGGCAATCAAGTATTATGCGCTTCCTTTGAGAGATTGAAAAATTTTAGCCATGATGTGGGTCAAATTTCTAGATTGGGTGGTGATACATTTGCAGTGTGTCTTAACCGTGAACTGCCAGAAAATGAATTGCACTCCTATTGTACCAAGTTGATCGAGCATATGGTTGAGCCACTCAAAATTGGTAAGGCAAATATGCAGCTAGGGCTTCGTATTGGCTCTGCTACTTGTGTTTCTTCACAACAACCAGATGCTGCAAAAGCACTTGCAAATGCAGAACTTGCGTTAGATGAAGCAAGGCTAATAAGCGGCAATAATTCTGTCGCTTATCGTAACGATATTGCAGAGAAAATTGATTATTCTCGTTCTGTCGAAAGTGAATTATGGCACGCACTTGAGCGCAATGAAATTTACGTGGCTTATCAGCCGCAAGTTGACATAAATTCTGAAGAGTTGATCGGGGTTGAAGCGCTGATTAGATGGGAACATCCAAAGCTTGGGTATGTCTCGCCAGAAACATTTATTAACATTGCAGAAACCAACGGTTTTTTAGACAAGCTTGGAGCATGGGTTTTAAACAAAGCATGTGAAGATGCGTTGAAATTGCCAAGCCATATATGTGTCGCGGTGAATGTTGCGCCCACACAATTCATGCGCACTGACGTAGCCGAAATTGTTGACGCTGCGTTGAAACGCACAGGCTTACCAGCAAAGCGTCTTCATATAGAAATTACTGAAACTGGATTGCTAGACAACACTGACGATGTTGTCAAAACGCTTGAAAAATTAAGCGCGATGGGCATTACCATTGCTTTGGATGATTTTGGAACTGGGCATTCATCGCTAGGTTATTTTGCAAATTTTCCAATTGATAAAATCAAAGTCGATCAAATGTTTGTTCGCACACTTGAAAGAGACAGTGATAATGAAGCCATTATCAGGTCTGTAAAAGAGTTGAGCAATGGCCTAAATCTTACCATGATTTGTGAGGGTATTGAGACGCAAGACCAACTATTGCTTTTACGCGAAATTGGTGTTCACCAAGGTCAGGGTTATCTATTTGGCAAACCATTACCATTAGAAGCGATCATTGAGATTTCTCAGGTGCCACAAAAGCTAAGAGCTTAATTTTTATGCATATTAGTGTTGGAAAATGCGTTTATAATCCCACATTAGATTGTAAAAATCTCCCCATGCGTTACACTCTTTCAAATGTTAGAATTGTATAGCAACAGCACCATTTTTCTCATCTGTTTTGTCGCTCTTTTAACCTCCACATTGCATGGCGCAACGGGGGTTGCTGGTGGCTTTTTATTGTCGGCTGCAATTGCGCCAATTGTCGGTATCGCACCAATTGTACCCATCATGAGTATTTCACTTTTAATAAGCCATGCTTCAAGAGCGATATTAAATAGAAAAGATTTCGACCGAGATGTCTTTCTGGCAATATCTGTTCCAGCAATTCCGTGCATTGCGCTTTTCGCATTTTTATACGGACAAATGTCTGCCACCCTAATTGCAATTGTACTGGCCAGCGTAATCTTGATTTCCATTCCAATAAGAAAATGGGCGAAGTCGCGTAAAATTAAAGCAAACAAAAAAATGCTTTCAGGCATTGGAGTAATTTATGGTGGGCTTTCGGGCATATCTATTGGCCCGGGTATGTTGTTAATACCCTTTATGCTTGGTTATGGTCTAACCAAAGAAGCCTTTGTTGCAACACTGGCAGTTATTGCTTTGCTCACCAACGTTACTCGTCTAACAGTTTTTGGTGTTAGTGATCTGTTCAATGCAGATATTATTATTATAGGGCTTTTGTTGGGGCTGGTTTCAATTCCAGGTAACTGGTTGGGGCGTTACATTCTAAGAAAAATCAGCAGTGACCGCCATTCAGGAATTGTCGATATTCTATCTATAATTGGGGCGCTGAATTTCTTCTGGTTGGCATTTAAATAAAGTAGGCTGGTTTGCGCATGTACGTTTATCAGTTGCAGAATTAGAATACTAAAAAGCAAATCAGAAACAATTATATAAAATTTTGAAGACAGTGTTTTTAAAGTTTGTCGCTGGCAAAAGAGCCGCAATATCAACCGATAGATTATTGAATAAATTATTGAGCGGTTGGATATTATCATCTTTGGTATCTAGCGCGAGGTCCAAAGGAATAGTCAGGGTAAATATCTTATAAGATTTTATCTACCCAAGCCCATTAACAAAACTGCTAATGGGGCATGTAAGTGGTAAGCCGTAACAGATCGAAAATTAATCAATTATTTTTTGAAGTGGCTTTTGAATTTTTCAGGCAAGCCTAGTGTCGCAAGATCAGCGCTTTTAGGTGCATGACCGTTTGACATAGCGAGTGAAAGGCTGTGAGCAGCTTGAATTCGTTGGAAAAAGCGAATAGGTTTCATAAGTTATCTCCATTATTTGTTTAGAATATATGTATCATTTCTTGAAGAAATGAGAATTGCTGATTGAACACGTAAGCTATGCAAAATTGTATGCGCTTACATACTATAAAGTTGACTTCACAAATTGCGCAGCACCTTCGCCAGCGCGCCTGCCAAATACAGCGCCTGACGTAAGGCCAGAGCCGCCCGGATATCCATTAAAGAACACGCCTCCAACAAGTTCTCCGCATGCAAATAATCCTGTGATTGTTTGGTCATCTTCTTTTAGCACTGCGCCATGTGCATCTACTTTTAGTCCTCCATAAGTGAAGGTGATACCGCCCGTAACGGGATATGCCTTGTAAGGTGGAGTATCTAATACTTGCGCCCAATTAGACTTGGGTAAATTTAAGCCAACGGTTCCTTTGCCATCTTTAATAGTTGGCTCAAAGAGAACAGTTTCATCAACAGCTGCATTATACGTCGCAAGTGTTTCGATAGCTTTTTTCTTATCGGCTATGCCTTCAAGCTTTTCTACCAAGGTCTCAATTGTGTCAGCTTCCACAAAATGCGCATCATGAAAAGTATATTCGCCATAAAGTAAATGGTCGGTCTTACTATCGAATATTTGCCACGCAAAATGATTAGGTTGTTCTAATACTGCTCCGCCAAATTGTGCGTAAGTGTAATTACGAAAATCCTTACCTTCATCAACAAAACGCTCGCCATTTGCATTGAGCATTACGCCCAAGAAGTAACAAATTTTTCTGTAATTTTTACGTTCTAAGTGAGGAATGCCTAGATTGCCATAATCTTTCATGTGAAGGTCCATTGGTGTGGCATGGCATCCTCCAAAAAAACCATGCTCAACCGCACCATGTTCTATGGCCATTTGAATGCCTGCGCCCATATTGTGCGGTGTGCCGCGTACTTTTGCGACTTCCCAGTTTGGGCCGATATATTTTTTGCGAAGTTCAGGGTTAGATTCAAAACCACCACAGCCAAGTATAACGCATTTGGCTTTGAGTGTTATTTCGTCTCCAGATTCTGTTTCGCAAATAATGCCGCTAACAGATTCATTTTCAACAATAATTTTTGTAGCTTTAGTGTTGTATTTAATTTGCCCACCTAATTTTAAAAATACGTCAAGTTCAGCTTCAACAAGCCCAACTCCTTCGCCATCTGTAGCTAATGTTAAGCCACCCCAAAATATATGTTTTCCATCTTTTTCAAAAGATTGGCGTTCATAAATTGGGTTGAATTTCACACCTTGTTCAGAAAGCCAAAGCATCGTTTCGTAACTGGAATCGATCAACACACGTTGCTCAGCTGATAACGGCCTACCATCATTAAAGCCAAGTAAATCGGCCTCAAATTTTTCCGCTGTGTAACTGCCAAAGTCTGTGTTGGGAAGACGTGGTTCTTCAGGGTCTTTTAACAGGGGGGTAAGGTCTTCATTGTTGTTGTAAACAAACCGCATAGCGCCAGCTGTGTATTTAGAATTTCCGCCAGCCATCTCTTCATCAGCGCTGTCAATCATCAATACTGTTGCACCATTACTACTTGCTGCTATGCCAGCACAGAGCGCTGCATTGCCAGAACCAACAATTATTATATCAGATTTATCAGTGTCATTTTTGAGGGGCATTTTTATTCCAAACTTGTGGGTTAATCATGTGAATAGGTTCGCCTTCGTAATAGGCCGTAATTTGGTCGAATATGTCTGAAAATTGATTTTCAAATTCATCCTCAGTCACAAAGCCAATATGTGGCGTGGCAACAACATTTGGGTGACAAGTGATCGGGTCATCTTTTGGCGTAGGTTCTTCGTCAAAAACGTCAATCGCGGCAAAGCTAGGGCGCCCATTGTTGAGGCCGTCAATCAGTGCGCCATTTGCAATTAATCCAGCTCTTGAGGTGTTCACAAATAATGCGTCTTTACTCATATTTGAAAAGTCATCGGCAGTAATAATGCCAGTTGTTTCTGGCTTCATTCTAACATGCACAGAAATGACATGAGACGAACTGAAGAAATCTTCGCGAGTTTTAGTAACATTTTTATTGTCGGCTTTAAGTCGCTCACGACCTGTATCAGATGCCCACCAAACAACATTCATACCAAAGGCATTTGCTATCTGTTCAACGCCTTTTGCAATGCGCCCATAGCCATAAAGACCAAGCGTTTTTCCATGCAGTGTTTTACCAACACCCATTTGCCAATTACCGTTTTGTAGAGAGTGCATTTGTTTGGGTATTTGGCGAGCGGATGAAAGTATCAATGCCCACACATGCTCAATGGTTGCATAAGGTGGGCTGCCACCTTGCATTTTTGAACAAAATAAAATGTTGTTCTTAGTGCAGGCTTCCACATCAACATGGGGGTAGACACTGCGCTGAGAGATAAGTTTTAAATTAGGCAGTCGATCTAAAAGTTCAGCCGTAATTTTGGTGCGCTCTCTAAAAAGAACTAACGCCTCTGTATCTTTAAGGCGCTCTGCAAGTACATTGATTTGGCAAGTTTTATCATTCCAAACGGTCACATCATGGTTTTTCAGTTTTGAAAAACATGGTAATGATTTTAACGTATCAAAATAATCGTCTAGAATTGCAATTTTCATTTTGGCCTCTAATGCTTGAAACAGATAAATATTATTTCAAACTTACCTGATACTAGAGCAAAACAATCATACTAACTATTATATTGAATATGTATTCTTCATATGTTTTATATATGGAATGGAATTAAGACATTTGAGATATTTTAAGATCGTTGCAGATGAAGGTCATATTACCCGCGCCGCCGAAAAAATTGGCATCCAACAACCCCCGCTTAGTTTGCAGATCAAAGCACTTGAAGAAGAATTGGGTGTTAAATTGTTTCAACGATTGCCGCGCGGTGTCGAATTGACGAAATCTGGTGAAGTCTTTTATTCCGAAATATCCAAAATATTAAATGATGTTGAAAAAGCAATCTTAACAACGCAGCGCGTTGAGCGTGGAGATCAAGGTGAAATTTTTGTTGGTTTTACCAGTTCGGTTATTTCGCATGCATCAACTAAACTAGCGATCCACAATTATAGAAATCAATACACATCTGTTTCATTGTCATTAAAAGAAAATGGGTCTGAAAAATTAATCAAAGACATAGCAGAACATAAATTGGATATTGCATTTGTGCGAACCAACGGGGTTCAAAACAACAATGTGAAAATTCATCACCTTTGCGAAGAAGAATTAAAGCTTGCGCTTCCTTTGGGGCATAGATTGCTGAAAGATGATAATGATTTCGTGAATATTAAAGATCTGAAAGACGAACCTTTTATTTTGTATAGAAGGTCATCATGGCCAGGTATTTATGACAGATTAATATCAGTACTTGATAATAACGGTATCTCACCAAATATAATACAAGAAGCACCGCAAGTAGGTTCTGCTTTAAATTTGGTTGCCGCTGGAATGGGCATTAGTGTAGTGCCCAATTCACTATGTGTATCTCATACAGAAAATGTTCGCTACCGAAGCATTAAGTGTAAGCAAACATTATCGGCATCCATTTTACTTGCATGTAGAAAATCAGATGGCTCGCAAGCCGTTAAGAACTTCATTCAAACAGCACGAAATACTTTTGCAGAAAATAAAGAATAAGATGGAACAAAAAGAAACAATCAACATGTTCAACTTTCAAAATTCATACATAAATTTACCAGAAGCA
>NVRK02000064.1 GCA_002400845.2 Hyphomicrobiales bacterium | reverse complement strand
CCTTCAATATGCAAATGCAATTCTGCCTTTGGCAGTTTATCAATCAATTTGTTTATTAAATCAGCCATGCTATATCGCCTTATTATTTTTGTTATTTAAGCTTTAAGTTTTAAGCTTTAAGCGCTTCTAAAAACCGTTTTACCGCTCCTGCATAACCAAATTCTAACGCTTCTGCGGTTAGGCCATGCCCGATTGAGACTTCTGCCAAATTGGGAATCATTTTTGCGATCAATGGCAGGTTTTGAACGGTGAGATCATGCCCTGCATTTACATCTAATTTATAGTCGCTCGCAAGCTTAGCAGTTTTAGCTAATATATATGCCTGCTCAATCGCCGCTTCATTGTCTTCATAGGTTGCCCCATAAGGCCCCGTATAAAGCTCAATTCTATCAGCGCCAGTTTTTGCCGCCATTTCAATTTGCGCTTCATCTGCATCTGGATCACAAAATAGCGAAACCCTAGCGCCCTCATCTTTTATCCGAGAAACAATATCGCGCAAATAATTGCCCTTGCCGACAAAATCCCAACCATGGTCAGACGTTGCCTGTGTTGGGTCATCTGGCACGAGCGTAATTTGTTCAGGTTGGTTCGCGAGCGCTTGCTCGATAAAAGCGTCCGTTGGATAACCTTCAATGTTAAACTCAGCCTTTGGGTATTCATCATCAATCAGCGCGCGAATGACTGGTAAATCGGTGGCGCGTGTATGGCGCTCATCTGGGCGCGGGTGAACCGTTAGCCCATGTGCGCCAGCCTCTAGTGCTTGCCTGCCCATACGCTCGACACTTGGCCATGGCAAATCGCGGCGATTTCTAAGCATCGCAACAGCATTTAAATTGACTGATAATTTGGCGGTCATAACAATTTCTCTAAACTAAATATAACTTCTCAATAAGGCGGAATGCGTTTTCCAGCAAGACCCAAAATCGTCACCAACACAACTGACTTACGAATAGGTAATGTTGCCTATAAGAATCCACTTGCCGCAAGGTAAGCGTAATGTAATGTTTAAACATATTATAGGGCTGTGGAGATTAAAGACACTATTATGAGTTTTGAATATTTTAGTACGGCCTCTGCTTTTGTGCATTTGGCGTTGTTATTTTCAGTATTAGGGTTTTTATTTCGTGACGAATTATACTTGCGTAGCCTACTTTTGCTCGGCACAGTATTCTATTTACTCTATTATTACTTCTCCCAAACAGCCCCACTTTGGGATGCTATATTTTCAAGCGCTGTAATATTTGCGGTAAACTTGATCTTCATTATTCTAATTTTGCGCGAGCGCTATTTAATCTCTATGTCCCATGAAGAGACGATATTATATCATAGTCTTGGCGCATTCACGCCCGGTCAATTTAAAAGAATAATGAAAATCGCAAAATGGCAGTCACGAATTTCTCCAAGTATCGTCACCTATGAAAACCAGACTTGCGATCGCTTATTCTACATTCTTGATGGTGAAATAACCATCATCAAGAATGGCGAAAAATTCTCTAGAAATGGCAATATGTTCATTGGCGAAGTTGGCTTTATGCTGGGCGTGCCAGCCTCTGCAACCGTCACCATTTCAGCAAATACAAATTATGTAGAATGGAAAAGCCAAGACCTAACTAAACTTTTTTCCAAAAGCCAAAGCATCGAAAATGCCTTTAAAGCCTTGTTCAATTTTGATCTAGCTAAGAAGGTTGCGGCAAGCCGCGGTTAAATAGCGACCTATTTAACAATCGTAATACGTTCGGCAGCTCTTGTAATCGCCGTATATAACCAACGTGCAGAATGCTCTCTAAACGCCCAGCTTTCATCGAACAACACCACATTATCCCATTGCGAACCCTGCGCTTTATGAACCGTAAGTGCGTAGCCATAATCAAAATCATCATGGCGACGTTTTTGCTGCCACGGAATTTCTGCTTCGGGCGTTTCAAACACCGACTTTAGCACTTTCACTTTGGCCGAATAGCGCTCAACGCCCTCATCTTCTGCTCTTATAAGCAAATTTAGTGCAGGTTTAACAGTACGTGCCGCGCTGGTAACTTGCCAAAGAGAGCCATTTAAAAGCCCCTTTGCAGGATCATTGCGCAAGCAAACCAATTTATCTCCAGCGGCAGGCAAAGGCCCATCAAACCCTTTAAGTTCACGCAAGCGCTCATTATAACGACGCCGTGTTTTATTCGTGCCTACCAACACTTGGCTGGCATTTAAAACTAGATCAGCACTTACATCGCGTTTGGTTATTACCTTTGCAAGCTCGCCATAATCACCAATAGCAATTGACCTACCCTCACGCGCTTGCTGAGCCAATTCAATGATCGGGTTATCGCTGGCTTGCCTGTGGATTTCTTCCAGCATAAAATCTGGCTCATGTGCTGTAAAATAACCGCCACCCGATACAGGCGGCAATTGACCAGGGTCACCTAATACAAGCACTGGCGTTCCAAAAGAGAGTAAATCTCGACCCAGTGCTTCATCTACCATCGAACATTCATCAACGATAATTAAAGCCGCATCTGCAACAGTGGATTTTCGATTAATTGAAAATGTTGGCGCAATGCTTTTTGCACCAGTTTCTGCGTCTTCAATTTCTTCTTCACCCTTAGGGCGATAAATTAAAGAGTGAATGGTTGAGGCTTTTGCCGCACCGCGTGACCTAAGTACTTGCGCAGCTTTACCCGTAAAGGCAGCAAACAAGACTTTACCCTCAACACCTTCTGCAAAGTGTTTGGCTAAAGTGGTTTTACCCGTACCTGCATAGCCGAACAAACGAAAAACTTGACTGTCGCCTGCCTTAAGCCATTTATGCACTGCAATTAATGCGCGTTCTTGATCTGGTGAAAATGCCATGCGTGCTTATTACACGATTCGTAAATTACTGCATGCACCAATCTTGTTTGTTTTACTCATTATTAAACAACTAAGCCACTATTAGACGTTATTTCTTACGAATAACCACACCAAGCGGCGTTCCAGTTAAAGCCTTTGGAATAGCGATTGCATTAGGCGAAATTTTAGTCGCCGATTTAATTTTCAAATCACCATTTAGAGCAGCATTATCATTGGCAGATTTTAGTACCGAACCCGTAATATCTTCTGGTGCCATGATAACAGTTGGCGCACCAATATCCTCAATGACATCATCCGCAACTGGCGTTGGTTCAGGCAATGCAACCGGCTTTGGTTGTGCCTTCACAACTTTTTTCTTCAGCTTCTTCGGTTTTGTCTTTTTAACTTTAGTCGGCTTTGGCTTTGGCTTTAGTTTTGGTTTTACCGTTGACTTTAACTTGCGTCTTTTAACAGGTTTCGGTGCAATAACAGCAACCGCATTCAATTTTTTCAGTGGCAAGCCTCTTAAGATACGGCCGATACTTGAAATTGGATATATGTTTTCGCCCGGCTCATCGAACAAATATAACCGACCACGAATAGAAATTTTGTAACCAATAAAATCAGTTACTTCCTCATGGTTAATACTAACACTTTTATAGCCTGCAATAACGGCACTTTCCATCAAGCGGAGATACGCTGCCATACGCGCCTCTCTTATAAATTCACCAGACTTCACCTTTGCGGTAGAAGTAAACACCCCACTACCATCAATGGTAACATTACCTGGTGCATATACTTGTCCATAAAATGACTGAGGTTCATTTTGAGGAGTGGCACAAGATGCCAAAAAGAAAAATGAAATTAAAATAAAATATCGCATAAATGTCCACCACTTTTGATTCTCGGACATTATCTGATTTATTCGTAAATAAGGTATTAACCATACTTGTTAATAAATAATCTATTAGAAGTTATCTGTGTAGCAATAAGTGTATAAATTCATCACTGCTATCTTAACATCGGCCAAAGTGAAATCACCAACAGCGAAGCCATTAAATAATTAAAGTATTTAAGTCTCACGCGATTTTGCAAAAACCCCTTCATCGAAGTTCCAAAAACGGCCCAACAAGTAACACTTGGTAAATTTACTAATGGAAAAACCAATGCAATCACAAACACTGTTAAAGTGTACTGATCTGGCGAAGTATAAGCAGACATAGAAGAGATCGCCATTACCCATGCTTTGGGATTGACCCACTGAAACAATGCAGCCTGTATAAAAGTCATAGGCTTACCGATATTCTCAGCTTCCCCTATAGGGCCAGATGTCGCAATTTTATAAGCTAAAAATAAAAGGTAAGAACCGCCAGCTACCTTTAAAGCCATAAATGCTGGTGGATAATATTCCAGCATCTTACCAAGACCAACACCTACACAAATTAGCAACACAGAAAACCCACTGCTAATGCCAAACATATGCGGTAAAGTTTTAGCAAAACCGAAATTGGCGCCCGAGGATAATAACATTAAATTATTGGGACCAGGTGTAATAGACGATACAAATGCAAACCCAATAAGCGCCATTAAAATTTCTAACTGCATATTTAACTCCTAAAATTAGAGTAATTAGTTGAACAGCAAATAGTCAATTTTATTGTTGTGATAGAGATAATATTTTGGAATTAAAAAGCCCAACGTTTACAAGCTGGGCTCGTTAAATTACATGCCTTCTTTACATGCCTTCTTTACATACCTTCTTTACCACGACTCATTGAGGCAACACCAGTGCGGCAAACCTCAACCAAACCAAGAGGCTTCATAATTTGGATAAATTGCTCAATTTTTGTAAGCTTACCCGTAATTTCAAACGTCACATGCTCAACAGAAGCATCAATCACGCTCGCTCTAAATGAATCGCCCAAGCGCATCGCTTCTAAACGATCATTGCCAAGACCAGCAACTTTTACCAATGCCAATTCACGCTCAATCGGTTTGTCATGTCCACGCTCTTCTGCAAGCAATGTAAGGTCAACAACCTTGTGAACAGGAATCGAGCGCTCTAGCAATTTTTTAATTTGATCTAGCACTTGCATTGTACCAGAAGACACAATGGTAATGCGTGACAAATGTTTTTCGTGGCTTGTTTCAGAAACCGTAAGGCTCTCTATATTGTAGCCACGGCCTGAAAAAAGTCCAATGACACGTGCCAAAACACCTGGCTCATTGTTCACGATAATTGATAGCACATGTGTGCGTGGGGTTTCTGTATCTCTAGTGATGAAATATGCAGAACCTGATTGTATTTTCTTAGTCATAATTTAATCCCTAAACGAGTTTCTTGCCTGCATCATCAATAGCAGAACCAATCGCTTCATCCGTTGCTTCATCTGGTAACAACATTTCGTTATGTGCCTTACCTGATGGTATCATTGGAAAACAGTTCGCTAGATTAGCAACACGACAATCAAATATTACTGGCCCATCTGTCTCAATCATTTTAAGTATCGCAGCGTCCAATTCTTCTGGTTTATGACACCTAATACCAGTACCGCCATAGGCTTCAGCCAATTTAACGAAATCAGGCATTGCCTCGGTATAAGTGTTCGACAAACGGTTACCATGTAGCAATTGCTGCCACTGGCGAACCATGCCCATATATTGATTGTTCAAAATGAAAATCTTAATCGGTGCATTATATTGAAGCGCCGCAGACATTTCTTGAATACACATTTGAATAGAAGCATCCCCTGCAACATCAATCACCAAGCTCTTTGGATGCGCTATTTGCACACCAAATGCAGCTGGCAAGCCATAGCCCATTGTGCCAAGACCACCAGATGTCATCCAGCGATTAGGATCTTCAAATTTTAAATATTGGGCGGCCCACATTTGGTGCTGCCCAACTTCTGTTGTGATGTATCTGTCTTTGTCTTTAGTCAATTCCTGCAAACGCTCAAGCGCATATTGCGGCATGATTACATCTTTAGAAGGTGTATAAGACAAACAATCGCGCGCGCGCCATTCGTCAATTCTTGCGTGCCATTCTTTTAAAGCTTTAGGATCGTTCTTTTCCTTACGGCTACGCCAAATGCGAACCATCTCTTCAAGCACATGTGTCACATCACCAACAATTGGAATATCAACTTGAACTGTTTTGTTGATCGATGAGGGATCAATATCAATGTGGATTTTTTCTGAATTTGGAGAAAATGCATCTAAACGGCCCGTGATGCGGTCGTCAAAACGCGCACCAATATTAATCATCACATCACAGTCATGCATTGCTAAATTGGCTTCATACGTACCATGCATGCCCAACATACCAAGCCATTTGTCACCACTTGCAGGATAACAGCCAAGCCCCATTAAAGTTGAGGTAATTGGAAAACCTGTAAGTTCTACCAATTCACGCAACAAACGAGAAGCATCTGGCCCAGAGTTTACAACGCCGCCACCCGTATAAAAAATTGGCCGCTCAGCTTTTGCCATCAAGTCAATTGCAGCAGCAATTGCATCCGCATCGCCCGACAGTGTCGGCTTATAAGTTTTTAGTTCAAAATGTTCTGGCGGATAATACGTGCCAGTCGAAAATTGTATGTCTTTAGGAATATCTACAAGTACAGGCCCAGGACGGCCCGTATTGGCAACATAAAATGCTTCATGCAAGATGCGCGATAAATCATTTACATCAGACACCAACCAATTGTGCTTGGTACAAGGTCGCGTAATGCCAACAGTATCAGCTTCTTGAAACGCATCAGAGCCAATAAGAGCCGAAGGCACTTGCCCCGTTAAACAAACAAGAGGAATTGAATCCATCAAGGCATCCTGCAAAGGCGTCACAGCGTTGGTCGCCCCTGGTCCAGATGTTACCAACATCACTCCCGTTTTACCGGTGGAGCGCGCATAACCTTCAGCAGCGTGTCCAGCACCCTGCTCGTGCCTAACAAGAATATGGTTCACATCATCTTGTTGAAAAATTTCGTCGTAAATTGGCAAAACCGCACCGCCTGGATATCCAAAAAGTGTATCCACCCCATTGTCCCTCAATGCTTGAAGAACCATTTCTGCGCCGGTCATTTCTACTGCTTTGCTCATTTTCTCTACTTTTCTCGTCTCGAACTCATGTTCTTTTTTTGTAATGGAAAGTTTAGTAAAATGAAACCTCCCGCTAAGCCCCTATTCAATAGAATTATTTTGAATTTTGGGCAATAAAAAAGGCTCCTTACGGAACCTTATTTGCACATACGTTGCTAATGCCGGTAGAAATTATCCTACCACACGTATGTGCCTTATCACGACTACCAGAATTTCGCGTATCATAATCGCGTCCTCAAAATTTCTTATGCCTAAAATTACAACTTATGTGTAACACAGTTTTTACATTCGTCAACTGCCTATAAAGCAATTTCAAAAATCCAATTTATTGAACCTTTTCAATACAAGCAAAGCCACAGCCATACCGATCACTTGAGCAACAATAAATGCAGGCACACTGCTTGGCGCAATGCCCGCAAATGTATTAGAAAATTGTCTTGCTATCGTAACCGCAGGATTGGCAAAAGAGGTAGAAGCTGTGAACCAATAAGCAGCAGTAATATACATGCCAACCACCGCTGGCACTGCTTCAGCTTTAGATTTTAGTGTGAAAAATATCGCGATTAACAATCCAAATGTTGCAACGCCTTCTGAAAACCATTGCCCTTGCGAAGACCTAATCTTTTGCGAAAATTGTAACACTTCCAAATCGAACATAAAGTTCGCGGCCCACACACCAATAATACCAGCGACAATTTGCACCACAATATAAGGCAGCACTTCTTTGACATTAAAGTCTTTTCTAAGTGCAAAGGCTATCGTTACAGCGGGGTTAAAGTGCGCTCCAGAAATAGGGCCAAACATTGTGATTATGACAAACAATATGGCACCAGTTGGAATGGTATTACCAAGCAATGCAATCGCCATATTACCATCAGCCAAATTCTCAGCCATAATGCCAGAACCAACAACCGTTGCAAGCAACATAGCTGTGCCTAAAAACTCAGCTAATAATTTATTAGAAAGATGCATAGTCAGTTTTCTTATTTTTTAGCCATGTCAGTAGCGCCAGTACTTTGTTGACCAATTAAATCCAATGCTTCTTTTAATTCATCATTAGACAATGATTCAAGAGACAAAGACAATAGTTTAGAAATGCGTTCATGCATTTGTTCATAGGCAAGATCAAATGCTTGTGTTTGCCCAGCATCATCAACAACAGCAGGGTCAGCAATGCCCCAATGCGCTTGCACAGGCGCGCCAATCCAAACTGGGCAAGTCTCGCTTCCAGCAGAATCACAAACTGTTATAACAATGTCTAACTTTGGAGCACCTGAAACAGAAAACTCATCCCAACTTTTAGAGCGAAATAAACTGGTGTCTATTCCTTTAACATCAAGTAATTTTATAGAGGCTGAATGCACTTTTCCTTTAGGGTCTGAACCTGCCGAATATGCTTTTACACGACCATTACTCATGTCGTTTATCAATGCCTCACCCAAAATTGAACGAGCAGAATTTCCGGTACAAAGCACTAAAAGATTCTTCATTAAATACACCTTTATCTGTGTTTAGCTTATCCACATTATACACTTATTATAGAGAATATGTGACAGAGAAAACAGAAAATTGATTTAAGAATAATATTTCCCTAAGCCGCGACTCTATTACGACCATTATTTTTAGCTTCGTATAATTTTTTATCCGCAGCTCTAAACAAATCATCGGCGTTTAAAATACCACCTTCACTTATCGCAACACCAACAGAAACTGTTGGGCGAATAACGACATTACCATGATTAATTTTTAGTGCTTCAATCATTTGACGATAGCGCTCTGCAACACCTAATAATTTATCCATTGAAACATACGGCGTAATAACTGCAAATTCTTCACCGCCAACCCGCGCCACAATATCGTGTTCTCTTGAAATTGCTCGCATACGAAGCGCCACCTCGCGTAAAACCAAGTCACCAACATCATGTCCATAATTATCATTTACAGATTTAAACTGATCTAGGTCGAATACCAGCAAACCAACACTTGAGCCAACTTTCTTGAACTCTGTTAGATAGTCCTTCATTGCCTCTTCAAAATAACGCCTATTATACATACCAGTAAGAGGATCAGTCGTCGCTTGCTTGTGTAAATTAATCGTTTGCTCACTCAAATAAGATTTGTCTTCCAAATCTCTACGACTAGAGGGCAACATAATAAATATAGCATTTATCAATGACCCCAAACACAAAAAAACGACAGTCAACAGGGCTAAGCTACCGACTGAAAACAAGCCATTGAAAAAACTAATATCAGATATGAAAATGGCTTTATACCAAACGAATAATACAGCCACTAGCATCACTGCCAATAGCGAAATATTAGCAGATATAAATAAATCAGTCCTACGCTTGGCTTTTCTGCGTTTCACTTATTTGTCCCAAATGTAATTTATAACCTAAAACATCACCCATATGAGCAACGAATTCATTCATTAGCTTTATACGCAACTATTATTAATAGAAAACTAATTATGGTTGTGGCAGATCGACGATGCAACTAATTGCATTCCAATTATCATCAAACTGATTGCGGAACCAAGTACCTTGCCGTTTTGAATATTGCCGTGTTGCATTAATCGACAACTCACTGGCTTTGTCTAAACTAATTTGTTTTTCCAAATATTGCCCAATAAATTTAACACCAATTGCGCGCATCGCTGGCAGGTCATTTGAAAGATTTAGCGCCATTAACACACGCACTTCTTCTAACGCGCCCTGCTCTACCATCTGCTGAAATCGCAATTCAGCCCGTTCTCGTAATAATTCACGCGACGGCAATAAAACAATTTTCTGACAATTATTGCCACTAAGAAGGGGTGTTTTGTTCTGTTGCGCTTGCCAATAATTAAGCGGCTTCCCCGTACCATCAATGACTTCTATGGCACGAACCAATCTTTGCGTATCACCCACCTTTATTTTTTTAGAACCAGCCGCATCAAGAGATTTTAATTTTTCATGCAAAACGCCCTCTTTTGCAGTTTCAGCAATTGAGCGCCATTTATTTCTAACCTCGATATCAATATCTGGAATTGGCGACAGTCCCTCCAATAAAGCTTTAAAATAAAGACCTGTACCGCCAGCAAAAATTGGAACTTTACCCATATCACGAATTTTCGCCAATGCATTTTGGACGTCCTTAATCCATTTTGCTGTAGAATATAATTCACTGGGATGAACATGTCCAAATAACAAATGTGGAATGCCCTGCATCTCTTCTGGCTGTGGGCGCGCTGTTAAAACAGATAAAATATCGTAAACTTGCATTGAATCGGTGTTGATAATTGCGCCATTATGCCTTTTTGCTAGCTCAATTGCCAATCCGGTCTTGCCGCTTGCTGTTGGGCCAGCTATCAGAATTGCATCATGTTTCATGGTATAACTATCGCGTATTTCTACTTTTACCTAAAGGCCAATTATGTCTCTTGTTGCTACACTAATTTCAAATCCAAACAAACCCGCATTAACAAATGAAATTGTGATAGCGGCTCAAAAAGCGCTTAATGCTACCAACATAAATTGGCTTGCTGACACGATTGCTTGTGATTTAGATATTCCAAATGCGCTTTCACAGCACCAAGCAGAAGAAATTTTATCCAAATGCATTGCAGACCTACCAATAGATTTCGCAGTGCAAGAAAACAGCACTCGCAAGAAAAAAGTACTGATCGCAGACATGGACTCCACCATGATTAATGAAGAATGCATCGATGAATTGGCAGCAGAAGTTGGCGTAAAAGATAAAGTATCGGCAATTACTTCAAAAGCCATGAATGGGGAGATTGAATTTGACTCAGCCCTTCGTGAACGTGTTGCATTGTTAAAAGGCTTGCCAGAAGAGATTTATAAAGACGTTATCAAAAACCGCATCACGCTTGCCTCTGGCGGCAAACAATTGTTAGCAACCATGAAAAAATATGGCGGCTATTGTGCATTGGTTTCTGGAGGATTTACATTATTCACCAATCCTATAGGACACGAAATTGGGTTTGATGAAAACCGCGCCAACATACTGCTTACTGAAAATGGAAAACTATCTGGTTTAGTACAAGAACCAATTTTAGGGGCGCAAGCAAAAGTTACGGCATTAAATGATATTGCAAAAATAAAAGGCTTAACACCAGTAGATTTTATTGCTGTTGGTGATGGCGCAAACGATTTGCCAATGTTGAAATTAGCGGGCACAGGCGTGGCCCTACATGCAAAGCCAAGCGTTGCCGCCCAAGCAAAAATTAAAATGAACCATAGCGACCTTACTGCGCTTTTATATTTACAAGGCTATCGTCAAAAAGACTTCGCCTTAAGCAATAAAAAAGGCGACTAAAAAGCCGCCTTCTCATTCAATTATTTTATTTGCGATTAGTCAATTTGCAAAACAACAAATCCAATTGCACCATCTTTTGGCTGAACCATTAACAATGCATTCTTGCGACCTTGTTTTTTCAGAGCTTTCAAACGATCAGAAACATCTTTCGGATTTTTCACACGTTCTTGATTGATATCAACAATTACATCGCCAGCTTTCAAACCTTTATCTTCTGCTTTAGAGCCTTTTTCAACTTCAACAATTAGAACGCCCTCAACATCGCTGGCAACACCAGCGCTCTCACGGCTCTCTTTTGTTAAATCTTCAAGCACCATACCCAATACAGGCTTAGGCTTTTTAACAATGGCCCCTTCTTTCGAGATAGATGCTTTTATAGTCTTTTCGCCATCTTCCAAACGACCAACAGTGATTTGTATTGTTATCTTTTCGCCACCTCTAAAAACAACAACATCAACTTTATCGTCAACCTGTGTATCAGCTACAATTCTTGGCAGGTCGCGCATTTCTGCAACATCTTTACCGTTAAATTTAAGAACCACATCACCAGATTGAATGCCGCCAGCTTCTGCCGGCCCATCTTTAAACACATCACCAACCAACGCACCTGCGGCACTTGGCAGTCCCAATGTTTCGGCGATCTCTTCAGTAACCGTTTGAATTTGAACTCCCAACCAACCACGGCGCGTCTCACCAAATTCTGTGAGTTGTTCAATCACCTGATTAGCGAGCGAAGTCGGCACAGAAAAACCAATGCCAATTGATCCACCAGACGGTGAAATAATTGCAGTGTTAATGCCAATCACTTCGCCTTTCATATTGAACAATGGGCCACCAGAGTTACCACGGTTAATCGCAGCATCTGTTTGAATAAAATTATCATACGGACCAGAATTAATATCACGTCCAATCGCAGAAACAATGCCCATAGAGACAGAACCACCAAGGCCAAATGGATTACCAATAGCCATTACCCAGTCACCAATACGCGACTCATCAGAATCACCCAAAGGTACAAATTCTAATGGCTTGTCAGACTTAACGCGCAGTACGGCAATATCAGTTTTTGGATCTGTACCAACAAGTACAGCTTCCAATTTTGAACCATCAGAAAAATTCACTATAATTTCATCAGCTTCCGCAATCACATGGTTGTTTGTTACAATCAAACCATCGGCGCTAATTACAAATCCAGAACCCAGCGATTGGGTTTTGCGAGTAGAATCATTGCCCCCACCTCTATTACCTTGCCCATTTGGAAAAAGATCATCGAAAAATTCTTGAAACGGGCTTCCTTCTGGTACTTTAGGAATAGGAACACTGGGTCTTTTTTGCTTTACGGTTTGCGAAGTTGAAATATTAACAACAGCACCAAGCAACCCTTCAGCCAAGTCTGCAACAGATGCTGGCCCTTGAGAAACGCCCCGAGAGACACCTTGTGCGGCCGCATAGTCACTATGCATAACAATCGGCAATGCCGTGGACAGTGATAATACGAGTGCACTTGTTGCAGCAATTTTTACTACAATATTGTTACTCTTTGAAATCAAATTAACAACTCTCAAAACGATCTAACTCCCGTTGGAAACGCATCGCAATTGGCGCGTTTATAAAATTATTTTTAGCGCTAAATTGTGGCGCATATTGGCCCAAACGCCCAGCATACAAGTTACAATACCTATGTATAACACAGCCAAATAACGACCAGACCAGCAATAATTGCGCCCAGTCCAAATGTACGCAATGTCTCAGTAGGCATATTGGGTAATTCTTCTGCCATTCTTTTTACGCCATTTGGGAACACCGCGTAAATAGCGCCTTCAATTATTAGGAATAAACCTAAGCTTATAATTAATTCATTCAATAGACTAACCTTAACGCTCTACAATTTGCCAGTTACAGTTTGGTAATTTTTCTCACACTTTCGTGTAATAACCGAGTGTATGAAACCAGCCTTAAACAAAAAAGGCGACACTCTTATTTAAAGAATATCGCCTCAATTTTTATCAAATGCTCAAATTACTTTTTAATTTTTCCAGACGGATCTTGGAAATAGCGGAAGAAATCTGAATTAGGTGACAATACCAATGTGGTGCTGTCCTCAGTTAGAGCTTTTGTATAGGCGATCATTGAACGGTAAAATTCAAAAAATTCAGGGTCACGGGTAAATGCATCAGCAAAAATATTGTTGCGCTCCCCTTCACCTTCACCTCGAAGAATTTCAGCCTCACGCTGAGATGCGGCTAAAATTTCTACAACTTGTCTATCAGCTTTCGCTTTCAAACGACGTGCCGCTTCCGAACCACGTGCACGCAGTCTTTCAGCTTCAGCCAAACGTTCAGCTTTCATACGTTCAAACGTTTGGTCAGACACTTCAGCAGTCAAATCTGTACGTCTAATACGCACATCAACAATTTCTAGACCCAGCGCAGAAGCTGGTCCACGCAATTGATCTCGAACTTCAAGCATCATCGCTGCTCGTTCTTTTGACAAAGCCGCTTCAAATCCACGCAAACCATAAACACCGCGCAATGCAGCATCCAATCTGGTACGCAAACGTTGTTCAGCAAGCAATAGACTACCAGAAACCTGTCTACGGAAAATTCGAGCATCTTTGATTTTATAAGTCAAAAACGCATCGACTTCATAAAACTTACCACCAGAAACTTGAACCGTAATATCGTCCAGATCAAATCGTAGAAGTCTGTCTTCGATAATCTGAACGGTATCCAATCCAAAAGGTGTTAATGGCAATTTAAAGTACAGACCAGCTTTGGTCTTAACGTCTTTAATTTCACCAAAACGAAGAACAATCGCTTGCTGGCGTTCATTTACGACAAAAAACGAATTAAGTCCTAAAAAGGCCAACACGGCCAAGATAGCTAGGAAAAATGGTCCTAATCTCATTGTGCTGCTCCCGTAGAATTAGATTTGCGACGCTTTTGAATTTCAGGCAATGGCAAGTAAGGCACAACACCTGGGCCATTTCCATTTTGCTCCAAAATAATCTTGTTAGAGTTACCCAAAACCTGTTCCATAGTTTCTAAGAACAAACGTTTACGCGTAACCTGCGGT
>NVRK02000063.1 GCA_002400845.2 Hyphomicrobiales bacterium | reverse complement strand
CGGTATTATATTACCGTATAAAATTGAGTGTTTGTGAAATGAGGGCGAGAGTTAATCGCACACCTAACCTTGTTGAGATAGCGCATTGCTTAGAGCTTAAGGGTCGACCTGTTGAAAAGCTCCGCAATAGAATTGAACTTAATGTTCGAAGTAAGCAATGCAATGATATTCAAATGCGAGATGCTATATTTGAAGTTATTGAACATTTTGGAATGCTTTAGAATCAATATAAAATTCGACGAGTTGGTAATGAGCTCATCGTAGCTATTCAAAAACAACTACCCACTTGCATCTGCTCATATAGCAACCCGTCGACCGCATCTCCTGGGAGGAGTATGTAATGTATCCAAAGTGCATCGGATTTTATTTGAGGATGCCGCTCAAAGTACTTTTTTTGGCAACTTTTACAAAACACTATCTCTGTTAAGTGTTTCGTAAAAACAAACCCAAAATGACCCACATTCTTGATCTTGTTTACAAGACCCACTCAAATTGAGTCCATCAAATTTGGTAGAAAGATATTAGAGTTTTATAATGTCAGACCCCACGTCTGAATATTATAAATTTCTAAGCTTTGCCGCCACGCACCAAATTTTATTCCCACATTGTATTACCCTCAGCCTATTATTGTTTTTATAGCGATATTAATAAATCGCTTACTGGTTGTGGCCCGCATTATATGTCCTTTCATGGTTTTAATTAGATAGAATTGTTGAAACAAAAATCCTCTATGTTTGTGAATCCTAGACCTAGATAACACTAGACAGGGCTAACATTAGACGGGGCTAACACTAGACGGGGCTAACAAAGGGGATGAATTTGCTAGCTGTAAGGTTTCTCCATGGCCAGTAGAGAGCAATTTATTCGTTAAATTTATTGTTAATTAATTGCATGACGCTACGTAAATATCTACTCCACTCGCACGAAAGGCTGCTTCATGTGTCTCAGGTGCGAGACAAAAGTGTTGTCGTTTGTATCGCTTAAGTATTTTAGTGAAATATTATGTGCGTGCGATGCGTCTGAACCAAATAAACGGCAAAGTGACCATATACATTGTAATACTATAAACAGCAGATGGCAGAGCAAAGGCAGACAGATCTCCAGCCGCACTGCCTGCAATTATTGCTCCAACCGCAATGCCCAAGGTTCCGTTTTGAACGCCAGTCTCAATAGCAATGGTCGTTGCTTCATCTGCATTTAAGCCAATGAAGCGTGCAGAGGTCCAGCCAAAGAACAATAAAATGATGTTCAATATAATAAGGGCAGGGCCCAATATTGCTAGGTTCTCAGTAAACAGATCCCATTGAGAAAATAGTACGGCGCCAATGATTAGTATGAATAGCAAAGTTGAAATGATCGTGAAAAACCTTTCCACAGGCCGCGCAAGACTACGCAATATAGTATTGACCAACATGCCAAGCATGACGGGCACAGCAACAATCGTAAATATTTTGATCGATAACTCACTAACATCAACAGCAGGCTCTTTGCCCATGAAAAGCCCTACGCTAAACGCGACCATCAACGGCACCGTTAAAATGCTTACAAGGCTTATTATAGCTGTAAGCGAAACGGATAGGGCAACATCACCTTTTGCCAGTCTTGTTATAAAGTTAGTTGTCACACCACCTGGGCAAAGTGACAATATCATGAGCCCAACCGATAATTCTGGCGGAAGCGCAAAAATAATCGCTATTATAAAGGCAACCAATGGAAGCATAAGAAGTTGGTTTATTGCACCAACTGAAAATGCGACGGGGCGTCTAAACACTCGTAGAAAATCATTGAATTTAAGCCCAAGGCCCAAAGAGAACATGATTATGCCCAGCGAGACTGGTAGTGCTACCTGCAATAAGGTTGCTTTATCAAATGCAATAAGCTTGTCTAATATAGTTTGAAAATCAAATTCCATTTCGCACCCCAAATATCTTTAAAATAATTCAATTACCCTAAAAGCTATTAGATTCTTAGGTTGCTCACAAGTTTAGGCTGTTAGTAACCTTGTTTTACAATCATAAAGGAATGATCCTAGCTATCGATTTTTAAGGTCAGCTCACCTATATAATATGTATATCAGGTAAGAGACTTATATTTAAGGACGTTTATGTTAAACGACATCTACAATACTAAGATTTTAGAATATGCTGGCAATATAGAGCGTGTCGGTCGTTTAAGTGCGTCTCAAGACAATGCAGATATGGCAACAGCCAAAGCGCATTCTAAACTGTGTGGCTCTACCATTATTGTCGATTTAAAAATGATAAACGGCCCTAAGGGGCTGCAAGTTTCAGATTTTGCCCATGAGGTGAAGGCTTGCGCATTGGGCCAAGCCGCAGCTTCTATTATGGCAAGACACGTTATTGGTGCGACTGCATGCGAATTAAAAGAACTACGTTTAGCCGTTTATGGAATGCTTAAAGAAAATGGACCAGCACCCACAGGTAAATTTGATGATTTTAAATTTTTAGAAGCAGTACGTGATTATAAAGCGCGCCACGCTTCGACGCTTTTAACATTTGATGCTGTTGTAGATTGCATTGAACAGATTGAAGCTAAAGAGAATTTAGAAGCGGTGTAATATGTGCGACTCTAAGTTGGAAGAAAAACAAGACAACACTTCAAAAAACAATAGTCGCAATTGGCAAGGTGAATGGAAAAAAACACCGGGTCGATTATTTGGAATTGGGCTTATTAAAATCTATCAATTTTTTCTCTCTCCCATTATTGGCCGCTCATGCCGTCACCTTCCAACATGTTCAGAATTTGGCTATGAAGCAATCGCTCGACATGGACTGCTACAAGGTGGCTGGCTAACATTTTGGCGCGTGTTAAAATGTAATCCATTTTTCAAATCGGGTATCGATCCAGTGCCCACTAAAATGCGCTGGTTTAAAAAATAATAAAAGGTTTTCTATGAAAAGTTTTCCATCTGTCGTTGTTGAAGTATCCCGTGGTAACGAAACCATCAAGCATGTAGAAAGTCGTCATCTGGTCGACATTATTGTGGCAGATGCATCGGGTAATATTGTGAAGTCTTATGGCGATGTGGACCGCATGGTTTTTCCGCGCTCTTCAATCAAAGCATTGCAAGCTTTGCCACTGGTTGAAAGCGGCGCGGCAGATGCATATGGCTTTGAAGATAAGCATTTAGCAATGGCTTGCGCTTCACATAATGGCGAAGCGTTTCATGCTAGCCAAGCAGATATAATGCTGAAAAAAGCCGGACTGAATCACACCTGTTTAGAATGCGGTGCACAACTACCAGAGCGTATTGTTGATCGTGAAGCTTTATTAAAATCTGGAAATCCTGCAACAGCATTGCACAATAATTGTTCAGGTAAGCATGCTGGTTTTTTAGCCTTTTCTAAACATCAAAATATTGATTTTAAAAACTATGTTGGTTTTGAACATAAAGTTCAAAAAATTATTGCAGGAACATTAGAAGACGTAACTGGCGCAAAACATAGCGATGATAATTTTGGCATTGATGGCTGCTCTATTCCAACTTTCGAAATTCCAATGGCAAAGCTTGCAATTTCCTATGCAAAGTTTGGTGTGGGTGAAGACGCTGGTAAAGAACGTTCAAAAGCAATGCTACGATTGCGCGATGCATGCATGGCGTATCCCGAAATGGTGGGCGGCACAGGCAGAGTGGATACAGAACTTATGAGTGTAATGAACGGGCGTGTATTTTCTAAAATGGGCGCAGAGGCGGTATATACCTTAGCCATTCCAGAGCTTGGAATAGGCGCCGCGCTTAAATGCCATGACGGAACAGTGCGAGCAGTTGAAGTTGCCTGTATAGCATTGATTGAATCTTTACTTGAAGCTTCAGCCAAAGGGCTTTCGCAAGACGAGGCAAGTACCTTGAAAAGACTCAAGAATCCCATTTTGAAAAACTGGACTAAAAAAGTGGTGGGCGATATTAAAATGGCCCACGCACTTTCATAAATTATTCTGGTTTTGATGAATGACGGACTCACAGCTTTGGATAAAGCTGTTCTTTGCCACGCTCTAAATAAGCCAAAAGTGTTTTGTTTTTCTCAATATAAGTAGAGACTTCTTGTCTTGGAGAAAGGCACAAAGCCGCGCGTAACATAGGGATCACGCTTGCATCTGCCGCGCTTGGGTTCTCGCCAAATAAGAAGTTATTATCGCCAAGCAATTCAGCAATCGCATCAATATCTTGTTTGGCTCTTACCAATTGTTCTTGTGTGGTGTGTCTGCCAATGCCCTGCGCATGTAGCATTTTTATAACGCTTTTGCGCACAATGTTTGGTACAAATAGTTTAACTGGAAACGGTAACTTGCCAAAGAATAATTGCTTTAAATACTGCCAGCTTTCTTCATTCATCCATCTTGCAGACACCACAAGAAAGTAAAAGTGCTCATCTAAGGCACGAATAATCATGCGCGACATTGCTCTTTGTTCACTGGTTAAATGGCTGTCAAAATCGATTTTATATTTTTCTTCTAAATGCGTTCTAATAAATTCGCTATCCGCAATTGTGTTGGCGCCATCATGCAAAACAGGCAATTTTTGCTTTGGTGCTTTACTTGGGTTTGAAATGTATTTTGGTTTCCATTCAAGGTTACTCATTTCAAGCAGACACATTGCTTTTATACAAAATGCGCTGGCGGAAGGTTCATTAAATGCGCCTTGATATGTATCTAAAATTAACATGGGAAAATCCTCGGCTATGGTTTCTTTGCGTATCTGACAAATACTATAAATGAGCTTGCTGACAATTATTGTCAGTTGTCTTAGAGTAGTGTTTCATCAGAGGTAAAGTTATGTCTAGAAGTATTCGGCTCATACAATTAATGCAGCAATTACGCTCTTCATCGCCGCCCATAAGGGCAGGGGATTTAGCGCAAGAGTTAAACGTTTCGGTGCGTTCAATTTATAGAGACATTGATACATTGCGCGCCTCGGGTGCGATCATCGATGGCGAGGCTGGATTTGGATATACGCTGGTTGAAGATCCAGCTCTACCACCCATGATGTTTAGCCGCGATGAGATGGAGGCATTGGTGCTTGGATTGCGCGAAGTGGGACAGGTAGGCGATCCCGTATTAGCCAAGGCCGCCAATGATGCATTACACAAAATTAAAGCCTGCCTACCAGAGCGAATGCGACTGCAATTTGAACATTCTATTCTACATGCAATTCGGTTTCATCCGCGGCCTAAAATTTCTATTGATATTGCAAAATTACGTCAGGCGGCTTGGGAAGAATATGAAATCTCTATAAATTATACCGATGCAAAAGATGAAGAGACACAGCGCAATTTAAAACCGCTTTCGATCATCTTTATGGATCAAGCACTCATGCTGCTTGCATGGTGTAATCTACGTGAAGATTTTCGCAGTTTCCGTATAGATCGTATCAAAACGCTTAGCGTAACTAATGTTAGTTTTCGGCCAAAAAGAGTGTCTTTGTTACGCGATTATTGGGAGATAATAAAAAGAAACAATTGTGAGGACGATGAGAAGTAGCCGCGAATATTTCCACGGCTAATGTTATTTCTATTTGCCAGCCGCTTCGCGCAGTGCCGCAAGGTGTTTATCCCAACCAGTATCAAGGTGCATGATTAGGTTAAATGCTTCGCCTTCAACAGACATTCCACTGTGTTCAAGCGTTAACTTAGTGCCATTGCCGACATCTTCTAGCAACCATCTTAGTTCTGAATTACTACCTTCTAGAGGTGCAATATAAAAAGAATGCACGAGTTCGCTAAACGGGTTCCATTTTTTAACTTCACCCCAAACCATTTTCTTTTTATTGCCATCATCGTCTTTACCGTAAAGGGTGAATTTTGCACCATCAGAAAGGTTTTCATCACCTTGATAAAACCATTCACCCAACTTATCTTTGTCAGTTAAAAAGGCCCAAACAGTTTCTTTATCCGCTGCAAAAAATGCAGTTTTTACAATTGAAGTGGTCATATTGTTTCCTTAATTTTTAGTGGGTTTATTATTTTGAGATGCATGGGTTTCGACAGCTTTTTCCAAAGTAGAAAGACGTTTGTCCCAAAACTGATTGAAGAAATTAAACCAGTCTGAAACGGGCTTAAGTGCCATAGGCTCAAGCTTGTTAATCCGCTCACGGCCCCTTGTCTCTACAGATATTAATTTGCCTTCTTCTAAAATCTTAAGATGTTTTTTAACAGCCGCCCGTGTCATTTCAAAATTGCTAGCTACTTCAGCAATGGTCATATCCTGCTCAGCAAGGTGGCGTAATATCGCTCGCCGAGAAGGGTCTGCCAATGCCCTAAATGCTTGTTGATTTCCAAGTTCCATAATTACCAATCCTATATATGATACCATTTGGTATCTCTTTTATATAGTACTAAAAGGTATCATGTCAACTGATGTATTTGAAAAATCTAGACAATAAAAAACCGCGCTCTCAACACTGAGAACGCGGCTACAATTTTAACCAATTAAATTAGCATCAATATCTGCAATTGCGTGTATGCGGCTGATTATAATGGTGGCGGTGTACAGGCCCATAATGATGATGATGTGATTGCGTGCGCACAGATGGGCTATAATAACGCACAGGTGCTGGTGCTGTACGATAATTATTAACATAAACGCGCCCATAAGAATTTAACTGCGTTCTTGTCGTATATCTGTAATTGCTAGATGCGCGAAATCTAATAGAACCTCTTACTGAGCCACGAGCTGATTGCCGAACAGTACGTCGAACACCACGATGCGCATAACCACTTATATGGTTCTTTTTGTAATATCGCTTATGATGATTACCACCAGCTTCTGCCGATGATACACTTGCGACAACATAAGTTGGAGCTGCAATTGCAATTGCCAATAGTGTTTGTGTTAAAAACTTTTTCAATGAAATAGTCATGAACTTTCCCCTCAATAAAATAAACGTTTTGATAGCATTTTGCCAAGTTCATACCTATGGTAGCGCTACAAAATGGTTGTGGCAAGTAACGTTAGTATTTTGTTAAGGGCTTGCTCTAAGCGATAAACAGCTGATTAATCGCGATGCTTATCTAAATAGACGCGTAACTCAGTCAAAAATGGAAGGGCAGCGGCCACCTTTTCAGGCTCAATAAAATCTTTAATATGGGCTATTTCACGACCCATGTTCTCAATTGCATCTTGTCTGAACTGTCGACCTTCATCCGTTAGCCAAACACATTTACTGCGGCCATCCATTGGGTTTGGCGTCATAACAATTAGCTTGTGTTTTTCCAAGCCGGACAATGTATGGGTCATTGTTGTTTTAGGAACTTGAAATGCATTGGCTAAAACCAATGGCGTTTGTCCATCTT
>NVRK02000062.1 GCA_002400845.2 Hyphomicrobiales bacterium | reverse complement strand
AATGTGCTCCTCAATCTGGTGTTTCGCTCTGGTGTTTCGCTGTCATAAAAGAAGTTTAATACGCTGTATGGATTAATACCAGATAGCAATGTTAAATGTTCGTTTTTTGGGTGTCACTTGACCAAGCTTCGCCATTCACAAAATGTGTTATTGTCATCATTTTGATCCTCAAGACTGTCATGGCCTATTTAGACTTGGCGTTTGTGCCATTAGTGTTCAAAAAAATACTGAAGGCAAAAAAGTGATGCGGGAAGTGTATGAAGAGGTGATTGCGTAAAATCATATTGCATTGCAAAGCGGCAGTTTTTAAATGCTCTGATGGTTGCCTGCTCGATATGAATGTTCTTCTGTGCGCAATATAGTTGGCGCATTATTGTAATTTATGGTTGAGATATTTAGTGCGCAATGATGCCGGGGTAGATTTTGAGTCGTGTCACAAAATCGCCCGACATATGCCATTGTAGATAAAATTTAAACTCAATCAGGTTGAATAATTTTATTGGTATTTAATGATAACTGAAACCATATGTTCCAGTATCATTTTATGCTGCGTTTTCCTCCATCTCGGGTAGAAGTCGATCAAGTATGATTTGGCAAACAATATCGTTACCCTGCACAATTACCTGTTTGAATAATTCTTCATTGCCTTTTGGAGTTAGTTTTGGAACCGGGTGTATTTCACTTGGACTAGCACTTATTATGTCAGACACAGCGTCTACCAATAATCCAAACTGGTTGCCGTTGCTTTGTACCACAATAACCACCTGACGATTATTTTGAGTGGCCAATGGCAAACCAATTCGGGCTGCCAAATTGACGATTGGTAATATCTTCTCACGAAGATTAATTATCCCAATTATATTTGGATTGGAGTTGGGTATTGCTGTGGTTGGAACCCAGCTACGTAGTTCGCGCGTAGCGCTCATTTCTATGCAAAACTCTTGTTCACCGATTTTAAATTTTACAAATTCTTCGATGTCTTCATTAATTTCTGTCATAATATTAACCCTCCATTGGGTTCGCTGGAGAAGGCGTCATCACTTTTGTGATGTGCCTTTCCAACTATTGTTTTTGTTTTTATTTGTATCTATGGATTAATATTCTTGCCAAGATTCGTCATCAGCTGCCGCTGCTGCGCCACCAAATGAACGGGCTACTTTTTGTTTTAAAGCACGTGCAGGGGATGGTTGAGGCGTATTTTGTCTTCCAACTAATTCGACAATTTTATCCGATGCTACTTTTTTTCGTACTCTGGTCGTCGAATTTTGAGTACCAAACTCTTTGAGCATATCGTCAATCCTAGTGACCTGTTCCTTAAGAGAGAAGCTCGCCGCTGTTGATTGCTCTGCTACCGCAGCATTTTGTTGAGTGCTTTGATCTATGCTGTTGACGGTCTGGTTGATCTCTCGCAGTCCAACAGATTGTTCATTAGCCGCGCTAGCAATGGCTGTTACGTGCTCATTGATTTCAGCAACCTCAGAAACAATCGTCTCAAGCGCAGCACCAGTTTGATCTACAAGATCTGCACCCGCTTTTACTTCTTCTCCAGAACTTGTAATGAGTTGCTTAATTTCCTTGGCTGCATCAGCAGAACGTTGCGCAAGTTCGCGAACTTCTTGGGCAACAACTGCAAATCCTCTGCCAGATTCACCTGCACGCGCTGCCTCAACGCCAGCATTTAGTGCAAGTAGGTTTGTTTGGAAGGCAATGTCATCGATTACGCCAATGATATTGTTTATTTCACTTGAAGATTCTTCAATTCCTCTCATTGCGGCAATAGCCTCATGAACAATTTTACCTGATTGAATGGCATTGTCAGTGGTTGTTGCCACAAGCTTTCCTGCATCGCGAGACCTTTCAGCAGAGGTGTTTAATGCTACGGTGGTTTCTTCGAGTGCTGCAGCTGTTTCTTCTACTGCTGCGGCTTGTTGCTCTGTACGTGTGGAAAGGTCATACGCCGCTTGGTGAATCTCTTCAGAACCATTTAAGATTTCAGCAGAAGCTTCTCTTATCTGACCAATTGTTGATGAAAGCTGGTTAACTGCTTCATGATAATTATCTCTCAAATTATGATATGCTGTTGGTAAATCTTCTGTAATTCTGTAATCAAGATTTTTTGCAGCCAATGCTATCATTGCTTTCCCAAAAACGTCGTCAACCATTTCTCGTTCAGATATAATCGCTTGTTCCCTAGCTTCTAATTCTCGTTGGTCGCTAAGTTTTTTATTCTCAATTGTTTCAGCTTCCATTTCCAAATTACGAATTGCATTTTCTTTAAACACTTGAACGGCACCTGCCATCTCACCAATTTCGTCTTCGCGTTCTATGCCAGTGACTTCAGTTTCATTCTCACCGTTAGCAAGGCGTCTCATTGCATTGGTCATTCTGGTCAACGGGTTGGCGATACTGTTGCCGACAAACCATGCAATAAATCCACCAAGAATTAGCGCGCCAATTACACATGCTAAGATCATTATATTTGTGAAGCTTACGGTGCTGATGTTTGCATTGGACCGTATTGTCATTAGATCTTGTTCAACATTTTGGAACTTTGCCATGATCTCACGGAAGTGGTCAAAATATTTTTTGCCGCGTGCTTCCCCGATTAAATCTGCCATATCGTCCATCGTTTTGGAATCACCAATAGAACGCCGCAGGTTTATAATCGGCTCAACAATCTTGCCACGCCAGTCATTTACGGTTTTTCTAATTTGTCCCAGCAATTTTACCTGAGCTGGATTGTCGTTAACTGTCTTGGTAAGTGATGTTAATTGGCGCTCAAATTTTTCCATGCCTGCTGTGTATGGGGCAAGAAACTTTTCATCACCAGCCAGCAGATAGCCACGCATGCCTGTTTCCATATCAACTGCGGCACTAAGAATATCTGCGGCAACACCCAATACTTTATGGGTGTGCGCTACCATTTTTTCATTGGCATTCATAACAGCCATTTGTTCTTTTATGCCGATTTCTGCATCACTGGCTTTGGCCTCGCGTTCAATTAAAAGATTGGATTCAATGTTGCTAAATTCAACTAAGATTTCTCGAAATGCGTCGAAATATTTCTTTCCTTGCTTCCTACCCACAAGTGTTTCCACATCGTGTAATTGGCGTTGACCCATTATAACTTTTTTGCGAAGTGCAATTGCTGGTACGATTACCTGTTTTTGCCAATCGGTAATTAATTTTTCAGCTTTCTTCAGTCGTTCAACTTGTTGGGGGTTGTCACTGACAAGCGCGATGAGAGACTTAGCTTGTGTTTTGAATTCTGTGCTACCAGAGTTATAAGGATCTAGAAATTCGTTTTTACCTGCAAGCAAGTATCCGCGAAAACCTGTTTCCATGTTTACTGCATGAGACAATAATAAACTTGCAGAAGTAAGCACTTTATTTGTGTGGTTTACCCATTCGGCGGTTTTACTGATTAACTGCAAATCTTTGTTAACTTGGGTTTCGGCGGTATGGAATTCTTTGCTTCTTTCAACAAGAAGTTTTCTTTCTCTACTGTCAAATAGTGTGATTTGCTCACGAAATTTGTCGAAATAAACCTTCCCGCGGGCTTCTTTTACGATTGCTGAAAGGTCATTCATGGTCTCGGCATCACCAATTTCTCGGCGCAATTTAATGGTAGGTTCAGTGACCTCTTTTTGCCATTCTTGAAGAACCTTTTTCATTTCTGCTAAGCGCGCAACCTGTGCAGGATTGTCGCTTACAGTGATACTAAGTTGCTCGATTCCACTGTACGTTGCTTTTTCGCCATTATTGTATGGCGTTAGAAAATCTTCCTTTCCGGAAAGTAAGTAACCACGCATACCGGTTTCCATATCAACCGCAGAACCGACAATTGCTGCTGAATTTTCTAACACATTAAATGTGTGCTCGACGGATTTATTACTGGTGACAATTTTGTCTATGCTGAAAAGGCTGGTGGCTCCAAGAACGATTAATAATGATAATGGGGCGCTGATGCCAATTAAAATTTTGGTCTTCGTTTTTAAATTTGTAAAGTTCATTGTATATTCAATCTTGATTGAAATACCATCTGACAGTTCGAATAAATGTTTATACTTCGAATAATATACCGAATAATTGGGGGCGTATATTAGTGTTAGCACAAGCGTCAAATGGTATTTTGGGGGCGGTAATACAAAATATATGATTGTTGAGGTCTCATATTTTGCAGTAGAATAGTGCAGAACGAAATAGTTAAAAAGTTATGCAAATATATATGCAGGGAACTTTTTTATCGATCTACATCATACATGTCGCTCAAATGTCGACCCGTAACCTTGCTTCATGCTGTTTACTCATTTGGAGTAAAGGTACCTGCTTAGATTTAGGTAGTATTGGTTAACAAAACCTAAATTTTGTCCTTCTTTATGAACATCTAGGGCAGTTTCAACTCATGCGAGAAAACTATTAAAAGCTATATTTAACAATAGCTTACGTATGGTAAAAGCTTGGTAGCATTCAAGTTGTGTGATGTGCTAGAAAGGGGGAATCCCTAGTATAGTTAGGGTGTTTGAAAGGGCAATTTGGAAGTTGATATTATCGATAAAAGACATCGTTATTGTGTTGGTAAAAGTTATTGCGGTAATTATTCCTGCAATTATTTTTACATACATTGGTTTTGATAATTGGGCGAAATATTACAATAAAAAGAAGACATGTTTGAATTTTATCAGATACAGTCTTTTTAGATACGTTGTTGACGAGGCTGAACATTCTACAAAATCATTGAATTTTTTGATTGGCTTTTTTTGCATGGTCTGGGCTGTGTTGTGGCTGTCTTTTGTAATTCTATGATTTTTTAAGTAAGCTTATTTTAGACGTGATTGATGATTTTAAAGTGCATCAGAATTTTAGGGTGGCCCAACCCAATACCTAAAATTGATCGAAACTAATTTCATATACATGTTGTTGGGTTTAACTCCCCAAACAAAAATGAGTGCCCAACCTTCTCGTTCATATTAGACAAATATAATCATATCTTCGTTGAAGTCATCCATATTGAAATTGTTCAAGGTGAGTTTTCCATAACTGTCGAAATCAATTATTGTATTTGAACCTGACATGGTCATGCAGCCACAAAATTCGTCGTATGTAGTGAAATCATAATTTGAGAAAGAGAGAAAATCGTCAAGGGTAAACCCACCGATTTTATCATTGCCTGTTGAACCAAGAGCAGCATCGAAGACGAAAATATCTGATCCACTACCGCCAATCATTTTGTCGTTGCCAAGGCCACCTTCAATAATGTCGTTACCACTACCACCATTGAAATAATCATTGCCTTCACCGCCAAATAGTATGTCATTACCAGACCCACCATAAAGCTTATCGTTATGTTCGCCGCCATCAAGTATATCATTACCGCCGCCGCCAACAAGTCTATCAGAACCGCCTTCGCCTTGCAGAATATCATTACCAGAATGTCCGTTGAGTGTGTCTGCGCCTGAAGAGCCTGATAGATTATCATCACCGCTATTGCCGTTTAAAATGTCATTGCCAGACCCACCATTTAAGATGTCGTTACCAGAGCCTGCTGATAAAGTATCGTTGCCAGAACCACCAAATAATTGGTCATTACCAGAACCGCCGCTTAAAGTGTCATTGCCACCATCACCGCTTAGATAATCATCACCCGAATTTCCGAAAAGTTCATCATTATGGTCACCGCCATAAAGAATGTCATTACCTGAATTGCCAGTGAGTATATCGTTATTGTCATTTCCGTATAAAACATCATTTCCAGAGTTACCGAATAATTCATCATTGCCTGACCCGCCATGCAATATGTCATCGCCACCTATGCCATAAAGAATGTCGTTATTGTCACCACCATATAAAATATCATCATCAGGTAAATTGCCAGCGCTCGTACTTACAGGTAATACGCCAACCACATTTGTTTGACCAATATTTACGGTGATAACTGTGTCATCATAATCGTTGTCGCCCCCATTATATAGATCTTCAAAACCGATTAATATTTCGCCAGACACCGCATTTGCTCTACCAACGACATGAAGGTAATTATCAGGGTTAAGGGCGTAGCCATTGGTTTCATTCCCATAGGAGTGGAATATGTCATAACCATATTGGCTTTTAACTTGGTATTCAGTGCCGCTCTCCGCTTCAACATACCAAAGGGTTACAGATGCACTGTTGATTGTGCCAGGGTCGCCATTCGCGTCTCTAAGCTCATAAGAGCCGTCTGCGCCTGATAATGCTTCTTGATTTTCATAGCCTTTGCCATAACCATTTGAGACAACAAAGAAACCCAATTGTGCACCTGTGGAGACAGCAAACTGAACAGCCGAAACACCGGGTACTAGTTCACCACCACTGCCAAATTTAGACGCATTTGGGAATAATATTTTTACAGCAGATAGGGTGCCATCTTCATCAATTTCATAAACGCCCAATGCGTTGCGATAGCCGGCGCCTTCGTCTACAAATGTGACAGTTGCGGTTGTTGCTTCAACCATTGTTAAATTGCTCATGTTTACAAAAGAAGGCCTGCCATTGCCATAGAGTATGTCATTGCCGCCTTGTCCATATAGTGTGTCGTTACCAGACCCACCAAATACTTCATCGTTGCCGCTAAGGGCTGTGATGATGTCGTCGCCAGCGCCGCCATAAAGTACTTCCGACCTACCAGTGCCGACCAAAATATCATCAGCACTCGTACCGATGACGGGTGAAATATTCATATCTGTGTCTACACTCATTTTATTACCTCATTTGTTTAATTAGGGGCCATCAGCATTCTTATTTTGGCTTACCAGCCATATTTATTTTGGCTTACCAGCCATACTTATTTTGGCTTACCAGCCGATGCCCTGATACCCTTTGAAGTTGGGTTGGTTTTTGAACAGTCGTACTAGATCAATCACCTCTACATGCCCAAGCCTTCCAGCTATTAGGTTTTGAATTTCGGGTGTTTTTTGAGTAACAACAATTACGTCGCATTCTTTACTTACTTGTTGTCCTTGATTTCTAAGTAGGTTTGGCAGGGCGTTCACAACTGGCTCTAAATGTGGGCAGGCGTGACGCATATAGCTAAATTGATTGTCAATTCGCGTGTCTTTTTTTATTGCAGGATCATAAGCAGAAACGTCATAGCCCTCTTCGATCAAAGTGTTCATCATTTCTAGAGCAGGGCTTTCGCGTAAATCGTCCGTTCCAGCTTTAAAGGCTAGGCCTAAGAACCCAATTTTCTTTTTACCCGTTTGGCGTACCAGCTGTATTGCTGATTCAATTTGTTGCTCGTTGGTTTTAGAAAGTGAACTTATAAGCGGTGTTTCTAGCCCTAAATTTTTTGCCAAATGAACCACTGCTCGTACCTCTTTTGGAAGGCAAGAGCCGCCATAAGCAAACCCTGGTTTTAAATAATAAGGTGATAAATTTAGCTTTGTATCTTGGACAAAAATATCCATGACTTTGTGGCTATCAATGTTAAGCGGTTTACAAATTCTACCAACCTCATTGCCAAAACAAACCTTGGTTGCATGCCAAACATTGTCGACATATTTCACCATTTCTGCAACTTC
The DNA here is from genome assembly GCA_002400845.2 of Hyphomicrobiales bacterium. GTDB lineage: Bacteria > Pseudomonadota > Alphaproteobacteria > Rhizobiales > Rhizobiaceae > Salaquimonas. The sequence continues at coordinate 15,657 of NVRK02000062.1, read as the reverse complement.
GATGGAGGTCATAATTACGTTGTCATCAACAGGCGAATAGATGTCGGCAAGCATCTTGGCAGCTTTTTCATCATTTGCTCCAATTACTGTTTTGGGTGGGTCCTTAAAATCTGCAATTGCTGTGCCTTCACGCAAAAATTCTGGATTGAAACAAACGCCAAAATCGACCCCCATTTTCAAACCAGATGCGGCTTCAATTTCTGGAACCATGACATTAAGCGTGGTAGAAGGGGGGATTGAACAACGCATAACTACGACGTGATAACTGCTTTTTTGTGCGATGCCTTCGCCAATGGCGCGTGCGGCGGAGATGATATATTTATAATCACAGCCGCCATCTTCGCTGGTTGGCGTGCCTACCGATACAAAGGTGATATCGGTCTGACTAACAGCGCGTGCAACATCGCAGGTAGCGGTAATTAAATTTTCAGCCACACCTTTCGATAACAGCTCACCAAGTCCTTGTTCATGAATGGGGGATTCGCCCTTAGAGATTTGTTTTGTTTTAATTGTGTCTATATCTACACCGATAATACGATGGCCTAAATTGGCTAAGCAAGCAGTTGATACTGCTCCAACATAGCCAAGGCCGATGACTGAGATTGAGGGTTTTGTAACTGCCAAATTATACGCATTTGAACTATCAAGATCTTGGGCTTTATTTAGAGCATTCATGTATATTTCCTTTTGGGTTAATTTGTCTCAGTTTACCTATCAAGATTCATGCCAATAAAATTATTGTTATATATCAATTAGTTAATTTAATTTTTTAACGCTATAAGGATGTGAAATTGCAGAATGGAATTTTTAAATTGCGAATTGCAAAACCAATATTTGGACATAAAAGTAGACACAAAAAAAGCGGAGAAAAATCCGCTTTCTTGCCTAAATCTGCGTAGAATGCTCAAGGAACGCAGAGTCTAGAAATTGTATTTAGAAGTTAAAATAAATGAACTCTGTTAGGCCATTTAATCTGTAAATTTGTATTAAACCAGCAATGCCAATTAGCGCTATGCCAAAAGACCATTTTGGAGAAGGGCGCCATATAAGCATTCTGTGCCAGCCTTTCATTTGGACTACTTTTTTTGCAACAGAAATTACTGGGCGATAGTTGCGCGTAATTTGAATACTGTTTGGCAACAATGCCACAATAAAGGTCAAGATTGTCATGTAGAGAACGATGTTTGGTAAGTTTGCAACTAAAGGTGTTGCATTTGCCGCTACAGATGTTTGTCCAATCATTGCTGTTAATACGTGAATTGCACCGCTGAATGTTTCTGCTCTAAAAAATACCCAAGCAATCACAACAGCCAACATTGTGGCTAGCCACATTAATACGCAATATACTTTTTCAGTCGTTGCAGATTGTAATATTTGTTTGCCTAAAGAAGTGCCCCAATAATGATTTATCATTAGGTAACTGCCGTGTAAGCCCCCCCATATTATGAAGTTCCATCCAGCACCATGCCAAAGACCACCAAGCAACATTGTGATAATTAAGTTACCTTTATTACCCAAAATACCAGAGCGATTACCACCTAGAGGGATGTATAAATAGTCGCGTAAAAAATGCGATAATGTTATGTGCCAGCGACGCCAAAAATCAACTATCGATAGAGCACGGTAAGGTGAGTTGAAATTAATAGGCAGTCTAATGCCAAATAATAATGCTAGGCCAAGCGCCATATCGCAATAGCCAGAAAAATCAAAATAGATTTGAAACGTGTAAGCAAATGTACCAAGCCATGCAGCATCCATTGGAATGCTTTGCCCCGCATCTGCCGCGCCAAATACTGCGTTTGCAATGGGTGCCATGCCATCCGCAAATACGATTTTCTTAAACAGGCCAATGAAGAATAAAGTTGAGCCCAACATGAAGTTGAGTGTTGTTTTATTCGTAAAGGTTTTCAACTTAAATTGAGGAATTGTTTCTTTTTGCATCACAATTGGTCCTGCAATTAATTGCGGGAAAAACGAAACGAATAATAGATAACGTTTGAAATCACTGCTCACCAATTTCCCACTCCAAGTGTCGTGTAGATATGCAATTTGTTGGAAGGTGAAAAACGAAATTGCCAACGGCAAGATTAATCCTAGTTCGTTGACAGTTAAGCCTGTTGCCACGTTGAAATTCCCAATTAAAAAATCTGCATATTTAAACAAGCCAAGAAGTGATAAATTTACTGTCACGCCAAATATGAAAATTAATTTAGATCGATTTTTAATAAGGACTTTGTGAATTAAATAATTGAACCCAATGGATCCTAAAAGAAGCGCTAGGTGAGGCGGCGACCACCAAGCGTAAAAGCTCAGTGATGCAACAACCAACCACCATATAATGGCAGTTTCCATTTTCAAAAAACGTAATAAAAAATATACCATCAAGACTGGTGGCATAAATAAATAGATGAATTCTAAAGAGCTGAATACCATTGTGTTATCCTTTTTTGTCAGCTGGTAAGGTGCTGAAATTGGATGATAAATCTGGGAAATCGGACTGTATTTCTAAGAGCAAACTGATCGAGCCTTTATGCTTTAGTTTTGCACCTTGTTTTGCTAAATCGAGCGCAGCGGCTTTGTTCTTGGGCACGATAGATCCCTTCAAATGTAATCTAGCCATTTCTTCCATGGAACCTGGATGCCCCGATGCAATGCCTTTTTGAAACCAGGTAATTGCTCCCTTTTGAGGAAGTTGAAAACGCTGCTCCAAATGCAATCTGCCAAGGGCAGTCATTGCACCAGAATATCCAAGATCAGCACTTGTCTCCAAAAGTTCGACAATTTTTTCTTCGGAAAATGGAAGTTCGTTTTGATTAAGCGCTAGCATTGCTAAACCATGCATAGCGGCTCGGTCACCTGTCGTGCTGGCTTTTTCATACCAAAAAATTGCTTTGGCAATATCCGCGCTCACAATACTATCTTTTTCATAAAGACGGGCCAAAGACCTTGCCGCTTGGCTTTTGCCTTTGTTGGCAGCAGCTTCGATTAAAGGTAAAAACTCTCGTAGGGCTGACCTTGCCTCGACTACGCCTTTGTTATCCTGGTTGGTTTTATAAATAAGTTGAACCAAAGAAATTGCCGCACTAGGCGAACCATTTAATGCGGCTTGTCTATAATGATATCGTGCTAAAGTTATATCCTTAGGAACGCCAAGCGCCCTTGCATGGGCTTTTGCTAACTCTAGATGAGCTTTTTGTTTGCCCCATTTAAGTGATTTAGAAAACCATTTAAAAGCAATGGTTTGACAATCTGGCCCTCTTGAAAATTTGTATAATTTACCAAGTTCATATGCGGCGTCGGCTCTACCAGAAAAATCATAATTTGTAGCTTGCAATAATAAATCTCTTGCTGCGTTAAGATTGCGCTTAACACCCCAGCCTTTAGCAAGTTGAAATGCATAAGCTAGTTTTGCTTTTGGATTGTTTGCGTATGCGTTTTTTCTAAGTAGGTCAGCAGCTGCTGCCCAGTTGCCTTTTTCTTGTAGGCGAAGGGCGGCAGCGGTTTCTTGCTCCATAATAGGTTGTACTTGAGGCTGAATTTGTTCAGTGGTATTGCGCAAGAGCGTAATTGTAGCTTCCTGTTTTAACGCTATAATGCACACCATTACAAAAGCTGCATAAAGGAATATTTTTACGAATGGGGTATTCATGATTTGGCCTCCTTCCAAACTCTGCAAAAATCAAAAAGTAAAACTTCAACAGCATCTGTAAGTTTTTTAGATTTGGTTGAGGTCTTCGTGCATTTAATTTTTCCGCGACGTTTTAGAACCAGTCTCTTGCTGGTTGGCGCGATAGACAGTGCTACTTCTCCAACAATTTGACGTGCAATTTTTGAGTTGAAATGATACGCATCAGTGAAATTATTGCCATCTGCTGTTATTTTGTTACCAAAATCAAAATCATAAACATTACCCAATTTTGCTAATTCAATTCGTAATTTGTGGTTCAAGGGGGCAAGAGAATTTATCTTGATCGTATTCTGCATACCTTGAACAGTTGGCGGTATAATGTACGTAATTGTTTTATTGTTAGCCTTGGCCCAATTTGAAATTTCGACTAATTGCGCCCAGTATTTTTCAGAAAATTGAAAATTTCTCCAATCAGAATTACCGTTCCTTTTGATCTGTCTGGTGATTTTTTTAGAATATGTTCTGTCAATTGAACTTAGCGTGTAAAGTCCATTGATCGTTTTCCATTGAGTGCTGGACATGTAGCCTAAAACACCATCATATCTGTTGCCTCGGCCAAGCCCTAAATTTGGCCCCTTTGAACGTATGCGAAAAGGCACAGAACTAAGGTTTTTAGGCAGTGAACAATTTAAGCAAATATTTCTCTTGGGTTTCGTGCAAAGTTCAGCTGCATTTGCACTCCCAACCAAAGTTGGAACGTATGAATTTATTTGTTCTAAAGTAGTTTTATTTTCAACTCTGAACATGTCAAAAGCAGTATTTAATATGATCCAGTTTTTTACATATTCTAATTGGTTGTCTAATATTCTTATCGCTTCAGGCACGCGGTTTAACCCGCCTTTGTGCTTTTCATCAAAACTGCGAAGTTGGATACCAATAACGATATTTTTTATTGCTGGATCATTTTTCAGATGATTAAAGGTAGAATAGATTTCTGGAATTGTGCCGCCGCCATATGCTAGATTTAAAGCTTTTGAAACACCCAACTCAATCCAATACTTATCCTTCAAAGAACGCGCACGGCTATCGCCTAAAATTATAGTGTCATGTTGACCCTTTTTATAACGCGCTAATTTCCATAGCGGGTAATGGCGCTTTTCTGCGATGTCTGTAATTTTAGAAGTGCGATCTTTATCTGAGAATATTTCATATGGATCTACGAATAGCGTTAGTGCGGCAGGGGAAGCGCCAGCTAATAACGCAAGGGATAAACTCACACCATATAAGGTGAGATTATTCCTTGAGTGTTTTTTATTCGGCATATTATAAATCCCAAAATTATTTATATTTGAATTATATTGGCAAGATGTGTGCCATATTTAAAAACATAATAAAAACAAATAGTTAGTGGATATTGTTTCGTTGGCTCTGTACTTATATTCGCAGAGTGAAAATGCAATATGCAGAATGCAAATTTGCCTTACCTATAGAAATCCGAAAAATTTCAATATCATTGTATGGCTTGGAACCTGTATGAGTTGGCTGTAGTGGACGGTTCCCAAAAATAACATTGCTACGGCAACTGTAGTGCACCAGGTAGCCATCCAGTTTCGAGCGACTTCAACAAAACTGTCGTTATCCATGCCAGATGATTGGTTGCCACGGTTAGACCATCTTTGTTTTGACAGACGGAAAATACAATAGACTTTTACAGATGCATTTATCAGTTGGTTTAAGTACAGGATCCATGAATAACTTAGCTCCACTTTTCTCGAATATGTGCATAAAATTAATGACAAAAGTAAACGACTTAATGCAATGAAAATTATATAGGATAGTAGGTAATTGAACCCCACTAAAATAGAAGCTGAAACAGCAAGCATGGGGCTTACCAACATGGTCCACATGGACAGTCTTTGATCTATTAAGCACCACCATATAAAAAATGGCATGGCTCTTGGACCAAGGGCTACAGCGCGCGAACCATTGCGCAACATGTTGCCAGACCAACGCCTAAAGTTTTGCACCATACGCTCCATGCCAGAGCCTTCAATAACTTCGATCGTATAACCCAATGCGTCTGGTACATAACGCATGTGCATGTTGTGTTTTAGCATGTAGTACCATGTGCTTTTATCGTCACCAGAAAGGAACCTAAATTTACCCCAAAGCCAATGCTCCAAATGGTCTGCTTCTAGTAGACGAATGAATTCAAGTTTTTTCAAATTCTTTGCTCTAAATACTGACATACGACCGGTTAAGGTAAGTACTCTTCCAGATAATGAGTGAGACTGCATGGCCAATCTACGCTGACAAAAACGCATTTTTAGCCATGTCTCAATCCATTTTGGACCTATGCAAATAACTTCCTCATCAGTCGTACAGGCTTGTAAATCTGGGTATAATTTAAACAAAGGCATGCATTTGCTAATCGCTCCTTCGCCCAGTACAAAATCGCCATCCATGAAGACGACAAGATCATCGTCTCTTACGGGCAGCCTGCACATGGCGCGAAGTACTAGCCCAATAGCCGCGCGTTTGCCTGAAACATTTTGGCGTATGATGCGCAGTGTTATGTCTACGTCACGCGCTTCTCGTTCTAAGAAATCTTGAATGATATCTTCATCAAAACGATCCGCAGAACCAAGCCAAATTGTGCCAGCAACGCCAGAATCGACAATCTCTTTAACAATGGAGCGAACCACCATTTCGGTTATTTCTTTATGTTCGCGGTAGGTTGTCATCATAAAATGAATGTGACGTGGCCGCCAGCCAGACGCCCAAATTTCACGGCCCTTTTTTCGCATTTTAGGATAGACAATATGGCCGTAAATTATGGCTCTAACGGCATGGGTGAACCACCAACCATATCGCCAAATGCCAAGGCTACCCAAAGTGAACGTTATTGCTTTTGTTTTTGGATCAAAAATCGTGTTTGGAATAGTCAAAATTAATATTAAGCAAATGGCTAAGTATAGCGAGATTTGCAAAATAATGAGAGGGGTCCACTTTTTAAAGCCTTTTGCCCAATGTGTGGGATCATCTAGCTTTAAGGCTTTGTCTGATTTTGGAGACATGTTAGTGGACCCCAATAGAATTTATTGACTGATAAGCGATCTTTTTAAATCCAGAAAACAGCTGTGAAGTAGAGCGCTTTGTAAAGATAACAATTACAGGTGTTCCGCCGTCAATTTCCAATTGATCTATAGTGGTATCAATTCGAAGTGAAACAGCTGCATTGCGTGCGCCCTGATCCTTCCATTCATAGTGATTGGATTTAGTGTTTAAAAAGGACGAGTTTCTGTCAATCTTTGTGACATAGCCCGTATACGATTTGTCTTGCGACGGCAGATAGATATTTACTTCGTCTTTTAGCCCAACAGACATAATTTCTTCTTGTGTTAGAAATGCTGTTACAGAAGGCGCTTGGCGTTTTTCTAGCGTCACTAATGCTGTATTTTTTGTAAGCAAGCCTTCGCCATAATGTTTTACAGATATAATTTTCCCGTCAAATGGGGCTTTCACAACCATTTCATCGCGTAATAATATCAAGTCTTGAAGCTCTATATGAATAAGCTGCAATTCAGAATTAGCTTCATCTAATTCTAGTGCAAGCATGTCTAAGTCAGAAACAAACTCTTCTTGATTGTAAAATTTTCGGTCAGACACCGTATTCAGCGTTATTGCTTGTTCCAGCAAATATTGCTCTTCTTTAACTTTCGCCTCTAATTGCCGTTGTTCACCTTTAGCAATTTCCAATTCTTCATTTTTGGATAGACCCTTTTCAACAAGGTTATATATTCTTATTAAATTTGCGTCTGATGCAAGTAATGCAGCCTTTGAAGACTCCACTTTGGCTTTTGCAATTTTCACTTTTGTAAGCGAAATTGATTGATAGATTTTTAGACGATCAGTCTCAATCTGCCAGCGATGCGACAAACGTTTCTTTTGACGGCTCTTGCGCTCGTAATCTCTTTTCTTAATGGTTAGTTCACGTTCAATGACAGCACTTTTAACGCGTGCTAACACTTCGCCTTGTTTAACAGAGATATTTTCTTTCATGTTAACAGGCTCGATTAGGCCATCAGCAGGCATTCTTAATGTAGTAACAGGAGCAGAAATTACAGCAGAACTAATTTCCATCTTCATTGTGCCTGAATAAAAAAGAATAGCCAAATAGCTAAAAACAACAATGCCAAGCACTATGTAGAAAATTGACATAATTATGGTTTTAATAGGCCAGCGCCTTATTGGAACTTCTTCAGATGGGTTCACATCTGGTTTTGTAGAAATTGGCGTTACTGGAACATCTATTCGGCAGATCGTCTCATCTATTGTCGCCATTTGTCCGCGAACCAAATCACTTATGAAATGGTTTAATAAATCAGTTGCACGCTCACTTAGTTCGACAAATGTAGCGCCAATGGTTTTTGTTTCCTTAACGAGGCGAACAATCTTTATTTCAACTTCGAATGAAATGCCAAATCCTTGAAAAGGAAGTTCAACATTTAGCTTCATCGTTTCGCCAACTTTAGGCAAAGCTGTAGAAATGGCGTCTAAGCGTAGTCCGCCAAGACTCCAGTTTGTGGCTTTAAGTTGTTCACCACATGGCAATGTTATCATCATCGGTGCTGTGATACGATGGTGGCGGCGTTGGCATGGTTTTTCTCGAACGATTTGCATTTTGTACCTCCTTTCTCGCTAGATAAGTAGCAAGGAGCATGCCAATTCAAGAATAGCGGTAATGCCACACTCTTGAATAAAGTTTTCGTCTGTGTTCCGCATTTTGCAACTTCAAGTTTGCATAATGCAATTATTGCGGTGCAAAAAATCATATTGCATGCGTTATGAGTAATGGTATAATTATTGTAATCATTTGATTTTATTAAGTTATTTTTAAAATAATACTCTCTCTCCTCAGCTGGCCCTGCATTTGCAACGTCTGGTTCAACTAGATCAAAGCCGAGGAGGCGAGAATGAGTGCGACACAAAAAATAACACCCATTATTTTAGCGGGTGGTTCTGGTACCAGACTTTGGCCAGTATCAAGAGAAGAGATGCCAAAACAGTTTTGTAAAGTAGATGGCAAAAAAAGCCTTTTTCAAATGACTGTTTTGAGAGTTTCAAATACTGAAAGATTTAATGAACCAATTATCGTTTCAAATGAAAATCATATGGCGGTCATTAATACGCAATTATTAGAAATCAGTAAAAAAGCACATGCCATTATCAGCGAGCCTTTTGCTAGAGATACTGCACCAGCGATCGCATTGGCGGTGCAATTATATGAAGCTGATAAAAATGCAGTGATGTTGGTATTACCGTCGGATCATTTGATAGAAGATGGTGTGGCATTTGAAACAACTATTTCGCAAGCTGCTGAAATAGCAAGTGATGCGAAGCACATTGTAACGCTTGGCATTAAACCTACACAGCCAGAAACTGGGTATGGATATTTGCGTGTGGCTAGTAAAATTGAAAATAGAAACGCCTTTGAACTTGACGCATTTATAGAAAAGCCATGTCGTAGAGATGCAGAAAAATTAATTGCGCAAGATAATGTATTTTGGAATGCGGGCATATTTATATTCAATGCTGAAAAAGTGCGCAAAGAGTTCGAAGTTTTAGCACCAAAATTAAATACGGGCATTAAGCGTGCCATTACTTATGGCAAGTGGGAGGGGAAACGTTTTTCTCCGGATGCTTCTATTTTTGTCAACATCCAACCCATCTCATTTGATTATGCGATTATGGAAAAAACAGAACACGTTGCGATGGTTCCTGCCAATTCTGATTGGTCAGACTTAGGCTCATGGAAAGCTGTTTGGGAAACCTCGAAACAAGACGAAAACCACAATGTTGTTCAAGGCGAAGTGTATTATGAAGATACAAGCAATAGCCTGATGATTAGCAATGGCCCTGCAATAGCAGTGTCAGGCGTGGAAGATATTATTGTTGTCGCAAACAAAGATGCGGTGTTGGTAACGTCTCGTGACAATCCGCAAGGTGTAAAAGCGCTTGTTGAAAAAATGCAAAAAGATAATTCGTCCCTAACTAAAAAGCATAATGGTGAAACACGCCCATGGGGTAGTTTTGACAGTTTGCATGTTGGTGACATGCACCAAGTTAAACACATACGTGTGGTGCCAGGTGGCCAACTTTCATTGCAGTATCATCATCACAGGGCAGAGCACTGGGTGGTTGTGAGTGGCATTGCGACTGTTACCGTTGATGAGGAAGTGATGCAGTTATCGCCTTGTCAGCAAGTGTTCATACCCCAAGGTGCTGTTCATAGACTTGAGAATTTCACCGATGAACCAGTGGACATTATCGAAGTCCAGTACGGCTCTTATCTAGGCGAAGACGACATTGTTCGCATGGAAGATGTTTATGGTCGTGATCCAGTTGAGACCCCTAATTTTAATTCAAAAGTTGCGTAAGGAAAACCCTATGACTTTAGTTTGTATATTTGATGTAGATGGAACTTTAACACCAGCGCGACAAGCGATGGATACGAAATTTGCAAAATTTTTCCGTGAATTTATTACTCATGTTCCAACATATTTAATTTCGGGTAGTGATTATTTGAAATTAGAAGAGCAAGTACCACAAGATATATTGCAAAATTGTAATGGTGTCTTTGGCAGCTCAGGGTCTCAGTATTTTCAAGGTGGCAAAGAGGTATTCAGCAAAGACCATAAATTCAAATTCTTGTTGCATATGTTGTGCGAAGATTTTGTAGATTTGAGCGAATATAAAATTCGTCGTGGCAACCACATTGAGAAACGCCCAGGCATGTTGAACGTTTCTGTTGTTGGAAGAAATGCCACGTTGGCTGATAGAAAACATTACTCTCAATGGGACAAGCTTAGCAATGAAAGGAAAAAGTTTGTTGATGCTATAAACCAATCACGCTTGCCATATGAGGCAAGTGCAGGTGGCGAAATTAGTGTTGATATTGTTCCAAATGGGTGGAACAAATCTACTGCGATGCCTGAGGTATTACGCCAACACCCAAATGCCAATATGTTGTTTTTCGGTGATAAAATTTGTGAGGGTGGAAATGACTTTCCTCTTGCTGAGGCGCTTGAAGATGGGTCTGGAAAACACCGTGCTTATCCCGTTGCAGACTATACCGATACTTGGCAGTATTTATCAATAATTTCCGAGAAATATAATAAAGTCGCAGCATAAGCGATTAATTTATATTTAAGATCCCAACTTACCGCGGCCTTTGTGTCGCGGTCTTTTTTTATGGGGCGCTTTGTATCGTGGTCTTTTTTTATGGGGACCTTAGTGTCTCGGTGTTTTATGGAGATCTTAGTGTCTCTGTGTTTTTTATGTTTGGTTAAACCCAAGACTCTTTTTTGCGATAAATGGTGGAAGGACTAAGGGAAAGCATATCGGATGCTTTTGGAATACTACCATCGCACTGGTTAATTGCTTCCTCAATTATCTCGCGTTCAATGTCTGCAAAAGGTTGATCTAAAGAGACAGACAACGCGTTGATGCCAATTGTATTAGCTGCCTTAAAAGCTGCAACAGAACCAAATTCTGGGACCTTTGTGGCAAATGAGAACATAGAACTATCAATTTGCTCGCCCTCATTTAAAATCACCGCGTTGCGAATTATATTTTGAAGTTCACGAACATTGCCCGGCCATGAATGAGAAAGTAATGCGTCTATGGCGGCTTGGGTAAAACTGTTGAAGTTTTTGCCTTCTTCTTCGCTGATTTGTTTTAGTAAGAATTTTGCAATTTCTATAACATCGCTTTCTCGACTTCGAAGGGGAGGGAGTTCCACTGGTATAACGTGCAAGCGGTAATATAGATCTTCTCTAAAACGGCCTTCTTCAACCTCTAAAAGTGGATTGCGGTTTGTTGCGCATAAAATTCTGACATCAACTTTTTCTAATTTATCACTGCCTACTTTTTGAACAGTTCCTGTTTGTAAAAACCTCAACAGTTTAGATTGAAGTTTTAAATCCATTTCGCAGACTTCATCTAAAAACAACGTGCCACCATCGGCAGAAAAAGCCGCGCCTTCACGGTCTGATGTGGCGCCAGTAAAAGCGCCTTTTACATGTCCAAATACTTCTGATTCGATTAGGTCTTTTGGAATTGCAGCACAATTTAAAGCAACGAAAGATGACCTTTTACGATTGCTGGCAATGTGTATGGCTTCAGCGCATAACTCTTTGCCTGTGCCACTTTCACCGCTGATAAAAACACAAGCAGACGAGCGTGCAACAGCATCAATGGTTTTATAAATTGCAATCATTGGGAGGCTAGAGCCGATAAAACCGTGATTACCACCTTTTTTGAAATCCTTCTTAATCTGCTTTACAGCAGTATTTAGCGTCTCGCGTTCTAACGCATTTTTAGTTGTTGTTAGCAAACGTTCTTGCGCAGTGGGTTTAACTAAAAAATCATATGCACCTCGGCGCATGGCATCAACGGCGGTAGTGATTGAACCACTTGCAGTCACAACAACGGTAGTAATATCCAGGCCTTCAGATTTGATTAAGTCTAAGACTTCTAGGCCATTCATATCAGGCAATTGCAAGTCTAGGAGCAATACTTTTATACCGCCCTTTTGTATGCGCTCTATGCCTTCTTTACCTGTACCAACCAGCTCTGAATTTATCTCTGCTTTTTTTAGCCAACTTTGCATAACCACACCAATGGAATTGGTGTCTTCGATAATCAATACTTGTACGTTGCTATTACTCATTTTATGTTTCCATTTTACACATCTAGTGAATTTTTTAAAACCAGTGCAGAGGCTTTTACTTTTTTACAAAGACTAATCATTTCGGATATTTTCTTGTCAGAAAATTCGATGGTTCCAGTACGACACTTTGTGTTTATTTGTTCGGCTATGCGGTTCAACTCATCTGCGCCAAACATGCCAGCGACACCTTTTAGGCCGTGGCTAGACCGCTCCAATAGTTCTAAATCAGAAGTTGATTTAGCGGTCTTTGCAGACTTTTCATATTTTGAAATGTCATTGTTAAATTCGGTAAACACCGTTTTTATTGTTTCATCATCCAAACCTTCAAGTATTGGCATGATTGTGTCGAGATTAAATAATAAGGTGTTTTCGATTTGATTGTCACTTTCAATGGAGCCAGTGGATGCACTTGATGATTTTGCTATCACCCGTGCAAGGTCTGTTCGCGATACAGGCTTGGCTATAAAGTCATCCATGCCTGCTGCTATTACACGTTGTCTGTCTTCGTCAAATGCATATGCGGTGAGGGCTACAATTTTTACCTTAGATTTTTTACCTTTTAGTTTTCGAATGGCTTTGGTTGCTTCAATGCCATCCATTTCAGGCATGGAAACATCCATTAGCACTAAATCAAAATCGCGATCTTTAACTGCGTTTAGCGCTTCACGTCCATCGCTGGCAATTTCGAATGAACAGCCCAAACGATCTAACATAATGGATACAATTAATTGATTTGTTGCATTGTCTTCGGCAATGAGAATTCTAGTCTTTTGTTCTTCTCTTGTGAGAGCAATTTCGCTTTGTTCTGTCTTTTCATCAAACCTGCTGGCCTTGCCAATTTTAAGCGGAATATCAAACCAAAAAGATGCGCCTTTATCTTTGCCGCTTTTAAAATCAATCGTGCCTTTCATAGCGCTTACCAATGCTTTGCTGATTGCAAGGCCAAGACCAGTGCCACCAAACTTACGAGTATTGCTGGCATCGATTGTTGTAAACTCTGAGAAGATAAGATTGTGTTTTTCTTTAGGAATGCCAATGCCTGTATCTTTGATTAAAAAGCGAATGACTGGTTTTTCTTTCGTTCCAATATTTTCAATCGAAATTTTTACAGAACCTTTTTCTGTGAATTTCACCGCATTGGCGGCAAGATTGAGTAGAATTTGACGAATACGATCTATGTCACCAAACAATAATTTTGGAACATTTTTGTTGATTGAATAAGATAGTTCGATTGATTTATCGTTTGCGCTTGTGCGTAGCAGACTGATTACAGAATCTGCCAATGGGTCGATCATAAACGAGGTGGTTTCTAATTCTAACTTGCCTGCCTCAAGTTTTGAAAAATTTAAAACGTCATTGATGATATTCATCAAAGAGCGACCAGAGCGGTTGGCCGTTTTAATTAATTTCTTTTGTGTTGTGTTTAACGATCCATCGTCTAGCAATCCCAAAATTCCAAGCACGCCATTTAAAGGTGTTCTAATTTCGTGACTAATCATAGCAAGAAAACTTGCCTTGGCGCGGTTTGCTACTTCGGCATTGATTTTTGCTTCTAGTAAGTCTTTTTCAGATTGTTTGCGCTTGGTAATATCGCGAGCATAGCCAATGAATAATTTACCAGCTGGACCTTGGATATCTTTAATCGCCAGCTCCATGTCAAAAACAGTGCCATTTTTGTGAATGCCTTCAATTTCAATTCGGTTGTTTGCAAAACTACCTTCGCCTGTTTCTAAATAATGTTTGATATCTTCGTTGTGCGTACTTCTATATTTTTCTGGAATTATTAAATCGCCCATATCTTTTCCCTTTACTTCATCAAGGGAATAGCCAAATAATTTTTCAGCGGCAGGATTGAATAATATAACATCGCCTTGTTCATTAATCATTATGATTGCATCAAGAGAGGTTGTTACAGATTCTTCAAAACGTAAATTTGCTCTCTTCTCACTTTTTTGAATAGAACGTCTTTCAGAGATATCTCGTATGAAACCAGCAAAACAAATTTTATCACCTGCATGAAATTTGTTAATTGAAAGTTCAATTGGAAAAGTTGACCCGTTTTTATGAATTGCGAAGGATTCAAATTGACTGCCAATTAACGCACCTTCACCTGTTTTGTTATGCGCTTTCAAACCATCTTTAAGACGTTGTGAATTGTGTTCATTCATCAACATGGCGGCATTGCCGTTTTCCAATTCAAAACGTGTGTAGCCAAAAAGCTTTTCAAGCGCAGGGTTTGTACGCAGAATATTTCCCTCTTCATCGATGATTAATATGCCATCAATTGAGGAAGTAATAATAGATTCAAGACTTGCTAAATTATCTTCTGCAGCATGTTTGGCATCTGCCAACTCTTCGATATGAGCAGTATTTGCGATGAAACGTCGCGCATTTAGAGTGGCCATTGCAAGCACAATGACTACTGCAGCATAACCGACTGCCATTTCAATAGACGCGCCAATTAAGACTTTATCAGTTTGTATGAATTCTGCATAGGAATGCGTTATTGGTGCACCATTAGAAACCACAAAAGCCAGCATTGAAAGCCAGCCAGTAATTACTGTAAAACCAGCAACTAAAATTGGAATCGGGTCAAATCTTAAAACTCGTACAGCCGTGTAGAGCACTAAGAAAATTAAAGAGGGCGCTTTTAGAAAGGTTTCTAACGGTAATTGATAGGCAAAGCTGTATGACATTATTAAAACGAATATCAATAATCCGTCGATCACGGATAAGATATGCAATGCGAAATTGTTTAAAGGTTCTAGTTTTGAAAATTGAACCCGCCACCAACATGCTATCAAAATTGTTATGGCAATGATAATTGTAAAACTGGAAAAAGTTTCCCATTTGTTTTGCCAAGCTGAAACGATGTGAAAGCCGAAAACGATTAATGCAACGAGGGCTTGGAAAACGGCAATTGCTCGTTCGCCACTCCGATCGTTTTTCTCAAGGGCATTTTTGATTAAGCCATCTTGCATAAAATATCCGATTCACTGAATTACATCTAATCGTAGCGTGAATCTGGTTAATTTCTCATTGATAACTTGTGGAAATAATATCTACAACTAAGGGGAAACTTTAAAGCTGTAATTGCGAGTGCTTTACAGGCTGGTTCTTCTATGCCAACCAGAGGTCGAATTGCTGATTGGTAATGGCAGAATTTGAATAACTATTTTTATATCGGAATATTAATATGACCACCCCATACATTCTAACATTATCATGTGTAAATCATGCTGGCATTGTTGCTGCAGTGTCAACTTTTTTGGCTAGGCATGGCGCAAATATTATT
>NVRK02000061.1 GCA_002400845.2 Hyphomicrobiales bacterium | reverse complement strand
GTTTCATGCTTGATTTGAATTTATCGGAGAGGTGGCTGAGTGGTCAAAAGCGTTCGCCTGCTAAGTGAAAGCTCTGGTAACAGGGCACAAGGGTTCGAATCCCTTCCTCTCCGCCAGTTATCTTTCCAAAATACTTTGAGCAGTTAGTTCGTCTGTGATGAAAACGGTAGGCGTTAGTCGTTTTAAGCAACCAAGTAATATGTCTACTTTTTCTTCTCCGCCAGAAACAAGAACAATGTTGTTTGCTTTCTTTAATCGATCAATCTCGATGGATATTGATCGCTCATTGACCTCGTGGTCGACAGAGTTTCCATCAATATCAAGGAAGTTATAGAGTAAGTCTCCAACTGCGCCCGCTTCAATAAGTGATTTACGTTCAGCTTCTGAAAGGTGGCCCAAACGGTAAGATGTTGTGATGCCAGAAATGCCACCCGCACTTATAAATGCCACATCTAAATTATCTGCATAATCAAAAATTTGGTTGATGCCACAGCGTTCTAAAAGTGCGTGTTTAGTTTCTGGACTGTCCACGAGAGCAGGGGCTGTAATAAGGTAACCATCGCCGTTAAAGCGCTCAGCAAATTGCCAAGCAAACTCAGCAGGGTTAAAGCGCTTGGCTTGAGCAATGCCGCCCAATAGTGAAATTATTCGAACATTTTCCAATTCACGCCCAATAATATGCGGCAATGTTGAATGAAGCGTTCGCCCCCAACCAACACCAATGGTCATGTTAGATTGAACAAAATCAGAAATGTATTTACCAGCAGACAATGCAATGGCTTTTGTTGCGTCGGTATTTTCGTCACTACGAGGCGCGATGATAACTTTTTTAATGCCAAATCGTTGTTCAAGCGTGCGTTGACATTTAACAATGTTATTTAGATTTGAGTTGATTTGAATGTTAACTTCGCCGCGCTTTCTAGCTTCTGCAAGAAGGCGTGTAACCTGTAGTCTGGTAATGTCTAAAACTTCAGCAGTTTCTTTTTGGTTTTTACCCTCAATATAATACAGCCATGCCGCTCTAACGCGCATTTCTTGCACACTATCAACAATACCGATTTCTGAGGATTTATCTGCAGTTTCGTTTGAACTGTTACTTGCTTCATCTGCCATTTTTAACGCCGTTCTACATGCCAAATCATTAGCTGTATAAAGAAGGAGGCAGGCATAAAAGTCAATGTGACGGAGTGGGAACACGCAATAAGAGTATTAAGTTTACACATTGCGAATGGAATTTATGGTCAGGGCTTATTTGTTATGTGTCGTTATCTGCAAAATGTTCAAAAGCTGATATAGCTTTTGAACATTAGTTGCGCTTTGCTTATGACTTTTAAGCAGGGTCTAGTGTTAACAAGATTGGGTTTTCTAGTAGGTTCTGGAAATGCTGTAGCCATTTTGCACCCAAAGCACCATCCACAACACGGTGGTCGCATGACAGAGTTACAGATAAAATAGTGGCTACAATTGGAGCGCCATTTTCATCTGGAACGAATTGGCGTGTCGCTTTACCAACTGCCAAGATCATACTTTCTGGTGGGTTAATAATTGCATTAAATGACTTAACCCCAAACATACCAAGGTTAGAGATCGAGAATGATCCACCTTGATATTCGCTTTGAGATAATTTGCCAGATCTAGCTCGGCCTGCAAGGTCAAAAACTTCTGCAGAAATAGCTTGCATGTTTTTAAGTTGTGCTTGTTTTACAACAGGTGTTATCAAGCCACCTTCTATGGCAACCGCTACAGAAATATTAGCATCATCATATTGCAATATACGATCACCAGCCCACGATGCATTGGCTTGTGGAACAGCGGCAAGAGACAAGGCCGATGCGCGAATAAGCATATCATTAATGGATAGCTTTTTTGAACCCGCAGCTTCTAAAGCAACGTTAATTTGCGTTCTAAATTTTAGCAAAGCATCAATGTTGCAATCTATATCAAGATAGAAATGGGGAACAGTTGATTTGCTTTCTGTAAGTCTTGAAGCAATGGTTGCTCGCATGCGATCGACAGGAATTTCACTGTAAGAAATTCCAAGCTTGTCAGCTGTGCTCTTTGCATTAACTGTGGAGCTAGATTGAACAGGTTTTGAAACTTCAGAAATAACTGGCACGCTTGATAAATAAATATTTACATCAGCTTTGACAATTCTACCACGAGGGCCAGAACCGTTTACCAACCCAAGATCAATGCCTTTAAGTCTAGCAATACGCTTTGCTAAAGGCGTGGCTCTAATGCGCGAATTGTTTTGAGGGGCAGAGGTAGGGGCAGAGGCTGATTGCTCACTTGGCGCAACAGAGTTAGTATTACTTTCAGCTACGGCTGAATCTGCATTTTCACTTTTAGGGGCTGATTTCGCGCCAGCAGGTGCAACAACTTTTTCGTCCTTAGAAAAAATCCAAGCAACGTTGCCGCCAATTGGTATTACATCATCTTTTTGTGCGACAATAAAATGCAAAGAACCAGATGCTGGTGCTTCAACCTCCATCGTTGCTTTATCTGTTTCAATATCAAAAAGCGCATCGCCCTTTTCAACGTTAGCGCCTTCTTCAAGGTGCCAAACAGCTACGGTGCCAGTTTCCATATCCATGTCAACTTTTGGCATAATTACTTCAGTTGGCATGTTTAACGCTCCCCTTTAACCAGCTGAGTAACGCCGACCACAATGTCATCAATTTGTGGCACTGCCGCTTTTTCAAGATCAGGGTTATACGGAATTGGCGTGTCTGCACCGCCTAAGCGTAAGATTGGTGCATCAAGATAATCAAACGCATCACTTTCAGCGACCATTGCACTAATTTCGGCGCCAATGCCCAGTGTCTTAACTGCTTCGTAAACGCATACGAGGCGAGAGGTTTTACGAACGCTTGCAAGAACGGTTTCTCTATCAATAGGACGAATGGTTTTTAGGTCAATAACTTCAGCAGAGATGCCAACTTCTTCTAACTGTTTTGCAGCATCCAATGATTTATGAACCATAATTGAAGTTGCTACGATTGTTACATCTGTTCCCTCGCGCCTAATTTCTGCTTTGCCAATTGGTACTGTGTAGTGACCTTTGGGGACCATACCTTTTGATTTGTATAAGATTTTATGTTCAAAAATCATCACGGGATCAGGGTCTTCGAGCGCTGCCAATAACATGCCTTTAGCATCGTAAGGTGTAGCAGGTTGAATAACTTTTAAACCCGGAACATGGGCAAGCCATGCTTCTAAACTTTGGCTATGCTGTGCTGCCGCGCCAGTACCAGAACCTGCTGGAAAACGCATGACAACTGGAACAGAAACATTGCCGCCTAACATGTAACGCATCTTGGCGGCTTGGTTGCAAATTTGCTCCATAGCCAGCATTGCAAAGTCAGAAAATTGAAATTCAAATATTGGGCGTAGGCCAGTAGCTGCAGCACCAACAGCAACGCCAGCGCCGCCTAATTCAGAAATTGGTGTGTCGATAACACGATCTTCGCCGTGTTTGTGAACAAGGTCACCAGTCACCTGAAACGCTCCGCCATATACACCAATGTCTTCGCCCATTAAAATGACGCGTTCATCATTGGTTAGTGCAATATCAAGTGCATCACGAATGGCTTCGGCATATGACATTTCTACCATGTCACCATCTTTGAAAATTTCGGCAGTATTTGTTTTTGTCATCTCATTCATGATGTAAGCTCCGTATATACATCTCTTGTAACATCGTTCATCGAAGGAGAAGGGGATTCTTGTGCAAACTTAATCGCGTCTGCAATTTCTTTGTCTACGCTGGTCTCAATTGCTTCGATCTCTTTGGCAGTAATAATCGAATGCTCTTGTAATACCGCACTAAGGCGCAAAATTGGATCTTTATCCATCCAATCAGAAATTTCTTCTTTTGTTCGGTATTTGTTACGATCAGATTTAGAATGTCCACGCCAGCGATAGGTCAGCGATTCAACTAGGCTTGGGCCATCTCCTGCACGCGCGCGTTCAACTGCTATTGTTACCGCTTCGCTGATTGCCGAAAGATCGTTACCATCAACTGTTACACCAGGCATTGAATATGCACTGGCACGATCAGAAATGTTCTTCACAGCAGTAGAGCGTTCAATAGAAGTAGACATGCCGTATTTGTTATTTTCGCAAATGAACACAACAGGAAGGTTCCAAATAGATGCCATGTTTAAAGACTCGTGAAACGCGCCTTCATTATTTGCACCATCACCAAAAAAGCATAAAACAACTTTGCCAAGTTTAAGACGTTTACTTGTTAGCGCCGCACCAACTGCAATTGGAATGCCGCCAGCAACAATGCCGTTTGCACCTAAATTGCCCATTTCAACATCTGCGATATGCATAGAGCCACCGCGTCCTTTGCAATAGCCTGTTTCTTTGCCAAAGAATTCTGCAAACATGCGAGAGGCCTCTGCCCCTTTTGCAACGCAGTGTCCGTGACCACGGTGTGTAGACGTTATTTGATCGTCTGGTTTAAGCGCCATGCAGCTTCCAACCGCACTTGCTTCTTGCCCAATAGACAAGTGCATAGTGCCGTGAATAAGGCCGCGTGTATAACAGTCTTCTGCGCCTTCTTCGAACCTTCTAATAAGGATCATTTTGCGAAGTGCTTCTCTAAGCTGTTCCGGAGAATAGTTTGAAATGGCAAACGGAACATTCGCCTTCTTTTCTTTGGTCATAAAGTTACCTGTAAAATTTTAAGTGTTCGAGCAATTAAGCCATTTGGTCTTGAAGAGCGCGAAGCTGAACAATTTTAGAATCAGCAGGCGGGGTGCAATTATCGTAGGTAATCAGCTCGCCTTTTTTGATAGGCTTAGTGACTTTTGCGCCAGCCAATAAACCACAAGGAATACCGCCAATTGACTTTGCTTCCTGCGCTTCGATAATCCAAGCGCGGTAGCAATATTCGCCAATTTGATCGAGTAGATCGCCAACATTCAAATCACGTTTTGCTAGTGCGCAAACTTCTGCAACTGGTTTATTAAGAGGCACCATGTCTGCTTTGCCATGCAAAA
This sequence comes from Hyphomicrobiales bacterium, assembly GCA_002400845.2. Classification (GTDB taxonomy): domain Bacteria; phylum Pseudomonadota; class Alphaproteobacteria; order Rhizobiales; family Rhizobiaceae; genus Salaquimonas. The sequence continues at coordinate 17,906 of NVRK02000061.1, read as the reverse complement.
CAGCACGCGCACAGCTAAGTGGCACTTCTAATGACGTTAGGTGATAAGGGCGGATGAATGTGAAGTAGGGGCCTTCGCCCATTTTCAAATCTTCCATACGCTCATTCACGCGTGGGTGGCTCATTTCTGCAACAACAAAAACACCAGGCGCTACGCCTTTGCCAACTGAATAATCTACTTTACCTATGCCAGATAATATGCCGCCGTCTTCTTCAGGAACTAAAACCTTTGAAAGTTCGTCGCGTGTTGCGGCTGGTCCGTGCATACCGCGTTTGTCAGGCACAAGACCTGTCGCATTTGCAATTGCCGCCATTTCAACCATGGTTTTCGAACCGTCGACAAATTCAACCAACATGCGTGGGTTCATGTTACGGCGTTTAGCTTCTTCTTCATATGCATCTGGTGTTGCATCAAAGTTCAATGGATTGTTCTTGCCTTTTCCCGCACACACAATGTTGTGGCCCATGGCAGATACAAATTCGATTAGTTCCATGCAAGAAGATGGTTCATCGCCAGCGCCTAATGTATAAACAACACCAAGACGGTCAGCTTCACTCTTTAGATAAGAACCAATAGTAATGTCGGCTTCAACATTCATCATAACTAGGTGTTTGCCGCGTTCCATCGCTGCTAAACCCAGTTCTGCACCAACGCCAGGTAAGCCTGTTGCTTCAACTACAACGTCAATCAAGCCGTTTTCTAATAGCAGTTGAGTGTCCTCGACAATACCAACTTTTCCGCCTTCAATCGCAGAGCTAAGTTCGTCACCAGTTTTAACCACTTTACTATGGCCTGTCTCTTGAAATGCTGTATCAACAGCCTTAACCGCATTTTCAGAACGAATATCTGAAATGGCCGCTACTTCAATGCCTGACATTAAAGATGCCCGAGTTACGATGTCTGTACCCATCTCACCGCAACCGATGAGACCTATTCTAATAGGAGCAGAACCAGCCGCTCTAGACTCGAGTTCTTTAGCCAGTCCAGTAAGTGAAACGTTAGATGCCATTCAATTTTTTCCTCTGTATAATGTGGTATGCAATATTTAGAACAAATGTTCTTTTGTCAACTCAAATGTTCATATATAACAATATATACATTGAATAAACGCTTGACAGTGTTTAATCTTGAACATATGTTTCTATTAGTGACACTTTGTGCATGTTGTGAAGTGTCGTTTTGGGAGGAATTGCAATTTTGACTCGGTTTAATTTGAGCCTACAAACGATCAGTTTTTGTGCCGTGAGATTAGTCGGGTGCTGTCCTTCTTTTTTATTTCAACTAGGAGGAAAACTTGATGTTTAAAGTGACCACGAAATTATCACCGAAGAAGAGAGCGCTCTCACGTAGATCGTTTTTGCGTAATTCGGTAGCAGTTGGCGCAGCTGGTGCAGCCCTTGGTGTTTCTACGCCTTATATTTCTAAAGGTTTTGCAGCAATGCGTGACCCGCAGACTATATTGGACGAGATTAACGTTACTAAATACGTTCGCGAAGATTATCAAAAACTATATAATATGAATGGTGATCCGCTTTGGGATCCTGAAAAAGATTGGATTCGCACAGTTGATTGGGAAGCTGTTCGTAAGTCTCAAGCTGGTAAAACTGTACGTTTTGCGATTGGTGCGGCCGACCGTGAATCCGCCGCTGCTGGTTTGAAGCCATTTGAAGAACTGTCAGGTATTAAGGTTGAGCTAGTACCTATTCCAGATGACAGTCTTTACGATAAAGCAATTGCTGAATTTATTTCTGGCAATGCAAGCTTTGATGCATTGCAATTCTTCTCACCATGGTTAGGTGATTTTGCAGCACCAGGCTTCTTGTATGAGCTAGATGGCCTTGCTAAAAAGTGGAAACTACCACTTGATGATTTCTACGATACGTATCGCCTTAACTACGGTTATTTCAACGGCAAAATGTACGGCATTCCATTCGATTGTGATATCCAAATGGTTCACGTACGTAAGAAGTATATGGAAAAGCTTCTTGGTGGTTCGGTTGATAAAGCAAATTCAATTCCAACCTATGACGAGCTTATTCGCGTTTCAGCTGAACTAAACAAAATTGAGCCTGGCGTGTCTGGCGTTGGTATGATGGCAGCTCCGGGCTTCTGGTCTACCTACACTTGGGAACATATTTCTGCACAAGCAGGTATGATGTTGTTCGATGAAAACTGGGAGCCAATCTTTAACGGCGACGCTGGCATGAAAGGTCTAGAGATTATTCTCGATTTGTCTAAGAATGCTAATGAAGGACATGCTGGAGCTGGTTGGCCTGAAAACCGTGCTGCATGGCTTGGTGGTCAAGTTGCGACAAACATCTCTTGGCAGGATTCTGGCACGCAAGCTATGCGCCCAGATCAATCTCAAATCGTTGATGATTTTGTTACGATTTATGAGCCACGTATTGCTGGTGGTCGTTTTGCTCCGCCAAATATTGCAGGTTCTACTTCAGTTGTTGCTGCATCTGCCCAAAACCCAGAAGGTGCATTTTTAATGCTTTCCTTCTTGACGACATCTTCAATTATGGCGATGAATGAAGCTAACGCAAACGGCGTGGCTCCTGGGTATCGTTCAGTTCTTACAAATAAAAATATGCAAAAGGTTTCTCAACCAGCAGAAGTGTGGGGCAAAAGTCTCGACCATGCATGGTGTGCTCCTCGTCTACCAGGTGCGTTCCCAATGGAACAAGCTATCGGTAATGAGATTAACCGTGCAGTTGTTGGGCAAATTACCGCTAAGGAAGCGCTCGATAATGCAGCAAAAGCTGTTCGTAAGATTATGTCTGATAATGGGTTCTATAAAGGCAAAGATCCTGTTGAATACGCTCAAGCTGCACCTGGCCTTTATGTTGGTGAAGGTAAGGAATTACCTTTTTAAACTTTTAGGCATCTTTCCTAGAAAGTGCTGCTTTGGTGTTCGGGGCTTTGTCCCGAGCACCCCTATTTAAATATTAGTTGGATTAAAAATATGACAAATACCCCCCAAGTGAATTTGGGGCCCCAGAGACAAAGTAGATTTAAACGAAGAAACAAAAAGCTTAAAGCTTGGTTTCCTTATATACTTGTCGCGCCGGCTGTACTTTATCTCATGATGATTACCCTGTACCCAGGGATTTATGCTGTTGTTCAAAGTTTTCACTATGTAAAATTTGGCCCTTGGAACTTTATTGGTCTTGAAAACTATAACGAGTTATTTGGCGATTATCAATTTTGGGGTGCTTTAACTAACACGTTCATTATGGGTGCTATATCCCTTATTACTCAAAGTGTTATTGCGCTTGCCTTGGCGTATTTTGCGTATCGTGATCCTTGGGTCAAAGGGTGGCGGATCATCTTCCTTGTTCCAATGTTATTCATGCCTTCTGCTGTTGCATTTATATACAAACTCTTTTTCTTAGATGCGCGCGTGATTTCTGACTTGTTAATGCGTATTGGTTTGATTGACGGTAATTTGGCCATTCAATCTTCAATATGGATGAGTAGAACGCTGCTTATTATTGCGGATGTTTGGCAATGGACGCCATTTTTATTCCTAATTTTTGTCGCGGGTCTTCAGGGCCAAGATGAAGAAGTGGAAGAGGCTGCACGGCTTGATGGTGCAACTTGGCCACAAATATTTTGGAACATTTCACTACCCTTGATGAAGCCAGTAATTGCAGTAGCAATGGTGATCCGTGCGATTGATATTACCACCATGTTTACAAGTGTATTCATTATTACAAAAGGTGGACCAGCCTTTGGTACCGAAACGATTAGTTACTTTATCTATCGTACGGGTTTTAAATTTTTCAATTTTGGATACGCCTCAGCCGCGTCCGTAGTAATGCTAGTAATCACAATTGTTGTCGCGCAACTTGTGGTGAAACGCGCATTTATGTCAGCAAGGGATTAACCAATGGCGTCTGTTCGAAGAAAAACCGGCGAAAGCCTTTTGATCCGATATTTGATATTGGGTACTTGGGCTCTATTTTGCCTTATGCCAGTGATATGGTTTTTATCAATTGGACTGCGTTCTCGCGTAGAAATCATAACACCACAACCAATATATTTTCCGATTTTTTCATTAGAGGCCTGGTGGATGATTTGGGAAGATTGGCCAATGGCAAAGTATCTTTTAAATTCAGTCGGGGCCATTTTTGGTTCGGTTGTAATTGATTTGATCCTTGCAATTCCAGCGGCTTATTCTCTTTCTAGATATAATTACCGTTTCCGTGAAGATATTGGTTTTTACATCCTATCAACAAGAATGATGGCGCCGGCAATCGTTGCTATTCCAATATTCTTTCTGTTTAAGAATATGGGGCTTTTGGATAGTATTTGGGCGTTGATGCTAATCTATGCAGCGATCAATCTATCCATCGTAACTTGGATCATTCGTTCTTACATGATGGATATCCCCAAAGAACTAGAAGATGCTGCTCGCACAGATGGCGCCAGTGATATGCGTATACTGTGGGAAATCATTACACCTGCAATTTTGCCCGGCATCATTACTGCTGCCGTAATTGCTATGATATTTGCAATCAATGAATTTCTATTCACATTGCTAATAGCCTCCACTCCTAAGGGTTATACAATGTCTGTTGCGCTAGCCAATTTCACTGGCGGTTCAGATGGTGTTATTTACAACGCTATAGCGCTTGTATCCTTCCTCGCATTCGTACCAGTATTTATAGTGGTCGTATTAACTCAAAAACATCTATCCCGTGGTTTGACCATGGGCGCTGTCAAAGGGTAATTTAATGGCTCGTATTCAACTTAAAAATATTCAAAAACGATGGGGTCATATCTATGGCGTTCGTGATGTAAATATCGACATTGCCGATGAAGAGTTTCTTGTTTTACTTGGACCATCTGGTTGCGGTAAAACAACAACCATGCGCATGATCGCGGGTCTAGAAGATCCATCTGAGGGTGAGATACTCATGGATGGTGAATATATGAACGATGTCGATTCAAGAGACCGTGATGTAGCAATGGTTTTTCAGGGCTATGCGCTTTATCCAAACATGTCGATTTATGAAAATATCCGCTTTCCATTAAGAATGCGCGGTGTTCCAAAAGAAGAGCATGATAAACTGGTTAGAGAAGCCGCTGACATGGTGGAAATGGGCGACTATTTAGATCGTAAACCAAGTGCGCTTTCTGGTGGCCAGCGTCAACGTGCAGCGCTTGCGCGTGCTGTTGTGCGTCAACCACAAGTGTTCTTGATGGATGAGCCATTGTCTAACTTGGATGCAAAATTGCGCCAAGCAATGCGTATTCAAATTAAGCATTTGCAACGTCAACTTAAAATCACTTCAGTTTACGTGACGCACGATCAAATTGAAGCACTAACGTTAGCTGACCGAATTGTAATTATGGAATCAGGTAATATCCAACAAGTGGGAACGCCAGACGAAATTTATTCTGATCCTGCCAATGCGTTTGTCGCTGGTTTTATTGGTTCGCCTCCCATGAACCTTGTTGAAGGTGTTGTGAAGAACAATACGTTCACGTCTGAAGGGATATCAATTCCGAAATTAGATGTAAATTTTGATGGGCCTGTCAAGCTTGGTATTAGACCAGAAGATTGCCTTGTAATGAATGGTGGGAAAAAGAAAGCGCATTTGCAAGGTGATGTTTATGCTGTTGAACCAACGGGCGATATTACTTATCTTACCATTAGGATTAGCGGTCAGAATTTTGAAGTGAAAGCAGATCGTGACTACCGCGCAGAACCTGGCAAAAAAGAAACAGTACTTTTCGATACAGATAGACTTTACTTCTTTGATGTGAAAAGCGGAGAGAGAATTAGGTCTTAGATTATGACATTTGATTATACATCAATTGGTTTTTACACCTTTGATTGTCTCGGCAGGCCAGTAAATGATATTCCGCCAAACGGCGATACTTATTTTATTGATGAGCTAACAATGGCTGTTTCAGGTGCTGCTGGTAGTGCCTCAATTGTTGGTGCTAAACACGGTTTGAAAGTTCAAGCCGTTGGCGGCATTGGCAAAGATGATATGGGCGACTGGGTGTTGCAAAAGCTAAACAGCTTTGACATCGACACCAAGAATATGCAGCTTTGTGAAGACTATTCTACATCTGCTTCTATTGTAACAACGCGCCCAAATGGGGCGCGTCCCGCCTTGCATAAAAGAGGTGCGACAGCTGGTTTTTTTGTTAGTGATGAACTCTTAGACAGCGTACTTGATACTAAAATTTTGCACATTGGCGGTGTTGGTCTTATGGACGCCATGGACCAAGGGCGCACCAAAGAAGTTATGCAAGAAGCAAAATCTAGAGGCATAATAACAACCTTAGATGTTTTTGCTTCAACAAAAGATGATCTAAAACTCATCGAACCTTTGCTTGCTTATACGGACTATTTCATGCCGTCTGAAGAAGAGGCAATGGCACTAACTGGATTGACCGATTTTGAAGAGGTCGCTGATAAGCTTCTTTCTATGGGCGCTGGTTGTGTGGTTTTAACGCTGGGTGAATTTGGCGCAATGTATCGCAGTCGCTCCGGAGAAAAGTTTGAAATTCCAGCTTTTGATATTGACGTTGTTTGCACATGTGGGTGCGGAGATTGTTTCAATGCAGGGTTTGCAACTGGACTGCATTTGCAAATGTCAGCACAAGACTGTGTTAGGTTAGCCCAAGCTTCATCGGCTCAAAATGCAATGGGGTTGGGCTCGCAAGCAGTACTTAAAGATTTGGAAACAACGCTGCAATTTATGAAGACAACGAAAACGAAGGAACTTGTTAGTAATTAGATATTGCTAGTATCTATTTGATTAAAAGATAGAAATTTCGAGTGTCTGGTGTTACAATAAGAAAAAATACTGGAGAAGGTGGGCATGCAAAACGAATATACATTTAGTGCATTTGTATTTGACAATGTTGTGCTGGTCCTGAAAGAGGGGTTACGTGGCGTGCGCCATTTATCTCTTTATGCGCGTTCTTTAGGTTTGAGAGTAACCGCTCATTTGCCAGGCTTTATTCGCCGTCCAACCCGTTCTGCAGTCCTTCATGTCGATCATCTTGCAGAAAAAGTTGAACGCCGTACATCAGATGTGGTGCATCATTATTTAGATCCTGAAATTACCAGAGATTCAGAAACTGCAACCTTTGCCAAAATATTGATTCGAGAGAATGCAGCTGTTTTATTTGCTAAAACGACATATGATAATTTAAAAATAACACTGGAGTATTTATCTCCAACGCTTGAAGTAAACGATAAGTTTTTTATCAGCGAAATGCTGTCTGCATGTGCATACAGAAAATCAGCGGCACATTTTAATGCCTTTGAAAAAGACTGCACCAAGGCTGGGTTTTTAGTTGCACAGTTAATTCGCCAAGGCGTTATTCGTACACGCAAGAGTAAAAATGCGGTCAAATCGTCTGAGTTAAATGTCATTCAGCTTGTTAAGGTGTCTTGTTTCGCACATATGCTTTGGTTGGTAATTGCGCGTGAATATTTGCCAGAACGCGAGCGTGATTTGCTCTATGCATGCTGCGATCTTTCGGTGGTAATTTTTGAACAAATTGAGGAAGCTGGCGATGATCCTCAAATGCTTGGCGAACTGCTTAAAGTTCATGCGGAGATAATTTAATGGATAAGTTGCAAAACATTCCCTCCGTTCGTTTTAATGTGCCCGATGGTCAGTCTTTTCGAAAATCTGTCCAAAGATTGCGTTGGTTTAAGTCAACCTTTGAAGAACAGGTTCAAGCAGTGTCAATACGCACTGGGATTGATTATGATACAAATGCGCAAATCCTGACCAGTTGTTTTTTGCAATGGGTTAGAGCAATTGAAAAGATCAAACCTTCCAACCCAGAAGACCGCTTGGCTTTTGTCGGTTTTGCTGCAGGGAAAATGCTCAAAGAGTTGATTGTAAATGACCCATTGGTTCTTAATAAAACACCAAAGGTGATGGATTTAGATTTTCCTGAATATTTCTGGCCGCAGGGCTATGTGTATGTTTCTTATTGCTTAAACGTACGCCAGTTTATTCTTCAGCAAGACTTTCATACACAGGAACAAAATTCTGACTCTATAGATGAAATAAGAACCTGGTGGTCGTTTAAGGAAAATACTGTCGAAGTGTCAGATTATGCTATTTCATATTTAGATTTGTTTGCTGGTGAAGAACCAAATTGGAATTCGCCAGGTCAATTTAATCGGAAAAGAAAACTTGAACAGTTTTTAGAAGGCCACGACAGCTTAACTGCCGAATTAGAATTACCAAAAAAATCTGATAGGCATTAATTATTTTCTAAATTGAATTATGTAATATAGTAATTAGAAAACCACAAGTGAAGTCTTTTTGGTACAATTAATGGTGCAAAAATATTGTTAGTTTTTTTCTAAGTTATTGATTCTATTAATTAATGTGAAGGTAGTTTGGAGGAGTTAATCCCTTCCTCTCCGCCAGCATTTTTAAATAAGTGTATGATTCAAATTTTTATATGAAATTTATTGAACGATTTTCATAACTAAAATTATGCCTATTTTCAATACATCTCCCTGCCAAAACTACCTATGATAATTTGAAAAATACGCTGGGTAATTTAATATACCTTCAGGTATTATTAGAAAATATTTTTTTGATAGCTTTAAAATAGTTGCATGACAATAAGAATATATAGGCAATACTTCCTTCGTATTTTGCTGCGACACCTCATATCGCCTTTTATAATTTATCTACTTAAATTTAACAAGATATGACAATTGAATCTTATTAGTCATTGATTAAATTATATAATTCTAACTTCCTTTGGAGGAGTGCGAAGGCCGTATGTGCTGCCATGCAAATGGCCTCAAAAATAACAAAGTCTGAGTACGATATTTTTACAGTAACTAATAATGATATGATTATAATGAAGCGTGGCGCAAAGGTGCGCGTTAATATAAACTATGATAAATAAACAATAATGTTCAAATTTAAGGTCGGTAGAAACTTATGCCATTGCTAAGAATTGATATAATTGAAGGGCGCTCAAAAGAAACGCTTTCAAAAATGCTGGATGTTTTACACGAATGCGTTGTCGAAGCATTTGAAGTTCCGCAAAGGGATAGATTTCAAATAGTAAGCCAACACAAACCAGAAGAAATGATTATTCAAGATGTTGGATTGGGATTTGAAAGAACCAAAAATGTTGTGGTGATACAAATGACGACAACACCGAGAACACTTACTAGCCGTAAACTCTTTTACAGTCTTACTGCAAAACGTTTGCACAAAGAATGCGGAATCGCTCCTTCTGACCTGATGATAAACATCATCTCGTCATCTGAAAGCAACTGGTCTTTTGGCAATGGAGAAGCCCAATTTTTAAACGGGTCAATTTAAAAAAATTTAAAACCTTCTTTTCTCAGTTTTCTAAAGTTTAACAATCCCTTGGGTTTAGGGGGCAATTCTATAAAATCGATTTTGTTTTATTTAATAGATTATATGGCTTTACATCCATTATTGTCGCGCTTTATAAAAGAGATATAGGGGGGCGTTAGGGGCGTTAAATGTCAGCAAGTACGCGTGTTTATAAAGCTGATGGAAAGCCAACCATTGCAGGAAAAGTCGAGGCGCAGTTACGCCACGATATTTTGCATGGTGTTTTGGCACCCGGTATGAAGCTAAATTTAGATAAATTGCGTGAAGCGATGAATGTCGGCTTGTCTCCAATGCGTGAAGCAGTTACGCGTTTGGTCTGTGACGGGTGGGTCGAAGTTTCAACACAGCGTGGTTACAGTGTTACGCCCATGTCTGTTGAAAATCTTGATGAGGTATGTGCTTTACGTTTACAATTAGAACCTTATGCATTGCGCCTCTCTATCGCTAATGGCGAGCTGGATTGGGAAACTAATGTAATGGGCGCTCTTTATCGGTTAAATAAAACACAACGTATTCCTGAAAAAGTTGAGAGTATAGATGCTTGGGAAACTGCTAATAATGCATTCCACTTTGCATTAATCGAACGTTGCGACATGCCATTGCTTATTAAAATGCATGCTTCTTTAGTATCGATGAATAACCGTTATAGAAACATATATTTATCCGGCCATAAAATGCAGCGTGATGTGATTGATGAGCATACAAGAATTGCAAATTTGGCAGTCGATAGAAAAGTAGAAGCAGCCATAAAGCTGTTATGCGCGCACATAACACGTTCGACAAAAAACCTGCGCCGTATAATTATTAAGACCAACTCATAAAATGGATAAATCAAACGCTCAAATATTTGTAGCATTTGTTGGAGAAAATTATGTCTACAGTAATCAAACTTGCTGTCGCTGGCGCTGGGCTAATTGGCCAACGCCATGCTGAGGCAATTGCCATGTCTAAAAGCGCCAGCCTAGCTTGCATTGTTGACCCAGCGCAAGCAGGGGCCGATTTTGCTAAAAAACACAATGCTAAATATTATAAAACACTAGATGAAATGATTGTTAAAGGTGATGTGGATGGTGTAATCTTAGCAACGCCAAACCAATTGCATGAAGAAGGTGCGATTGCTTGCATCAATGCAGGCCTGCCAGTGTTAATCGAAAAACCAATTTCTACAAATGTAGCCAGCGCTCAACGCATTGTTGATGCATCACAAGCCGCTAATGTTATGGCAGCTGTAGGGCATCACCGTCGCCACAATCCGTTAATTGCAAAAGCTAAAAGTCTGATTGATAGCGGCAGCCTTGGTCAAATTTCTTCGGTTCAAGTAACGACTTGGTTTATGAAACCAGATGATTATTTTGAGGCTGAATGGCGCACAAAAAAAGGTGCAGGCCCTGTTTATTTAAACTTAATTCACGACCTCGATTTATTGTTGCATCTGGTCGGTCCCGTTGAAACAGTGCAAGCGATGGAATCTAATACTGTTCGTGGCAATGAGGTAGAAGAAACTGCTGTCATTAATCTGCGTTTTAAAAATGGCGCGCTTGGAACAGTAAATGTAAGTGACACAATTGTTGCGCCTTACAGTTGGGAATTAACAGCGCGTGAAAACCCTGCTTATCCTGCCAATCCACAAGACTGTTATTTACTTGGCGGAACAAAGGGGTCTCTCTCCTTGCCAAATCTTGTGCTCTGGCAAAACCAAGGTAAACGATCTTGGTGGGAGCCATTGTCTGCTACCCGTTATCCATTTGATCTTACCGATCCATTGATTTTGCAAGTCGAACAATTTTCTCAAGCGATTCAAAATAACACGCCACCTTTGGTAAGTGCAAAAGATGGCATGGCGGCTCTAATTGTAATTGAAGCAATTAAACAAGCGGCAGCAAGCGGACAGATGATTGAATTGAAGGAATAATGTAATGACACAAATAGAACTTCCGAAAAATATTTTCAAACGGGCATTAAAAGAAAAAACCCGTCAAATTGGCATCTGGTGCACTTTACCAGATAACAGTGTTGTCGAAATTTTGGCGGGGTGTGGCTATGATTGGATTTTGATCGACACAGAACATGCACCGACCACAACCGTAGATACAATGGCATTAATGCAAGCAGCTTCAGCATATCCAGTTACAACGATTGTTAGACCAAGTTGGAACAACGCTGCCGAAATTAAGAAACTGCTTGATTGTGGCGCGCAAACTTTGCTGATCCCATATGTTCAAAATGCGCAAGAAGCTAAAGACGCTGTTGCAGCGGTTACCTATCCACCAAAAGGTATTAGGGGAGTTTCAGGCTTAACGCGCGCAAGCAGATATGGCGGTATTGTTGATTATGCAAAGCACGCACATGAAGAAATTTGTTTGCTTGTGCAAGCCGAAAGCGCAGAAGCACTTGAGCAGATAGAAAGCATTGCTGCAGTTGAAGGTGTTGATGGTATATTTATTGGACCAGCAGATCTTGCAGCTTCTATGGGGTATACTGGTGAACCTTCGCACCCTAAAGTGAAAGCGGCAATTTTGGATGGTATAAAGAGAATAAATGCCGCTGGTAAAGCGTCAGGGGTATTGTCCTCAGATCAGGATTTCTTAAAAGAAGCAGACGAAGCTAACGTAACATTTATGGCGATAGACATTGATGTTAGAGTGTTGAGGCACAATGCACTTTCACGATTGGCCCAATGGAAAAACTAAACTTAAAACTGAGTATATTTCAAAGCATGCTTTAATTCATATATTCAGAATTTCACAAAAATAATATTAATTATTCATTGAAGAAGACATATGGGTTTAGGACAAACACATGTGACCTTCACCTTGGAAGGAATAAAATGACATCTCTAACTTCTCGACCAGAAAGTACGCGTCGCGCAAGCCGTGTTCTTGTGGACCAATTGGTTCTACAAGGCGTAGACCGTGTATTTTGCGTGCCTGGAGAAAGTTTTCTTGGGGTGCTTGATGCACTATATGATACACCGCAAATAGAGCTTGTTACGTGTCGCCATGAAGGTGGTGCTTCGATGATGGCAGAAGCCTATGGCAAGCTAACGGGTCGTCCAGGAATTGTATTTTGTTCGCGTGGGCCAGGGGCAACTAATGCGTCTTGCGGTCTTCATGTTGCTTTTCAAGACAGTACACCCATGATAATGTTCATTGGACAAAATCCACGCGGCATTGCCGAACGTGAAGGGTTTCAAGAAGTAGATTATAGACGCATGTTCGGGACGCAGGCCAAGGCAGTTTTACAGCTAGACGACGGCGCGCGCACCAGCGAATATTTAACACGCGCTTTTCAATTGGCCATTTCTGGTCGGCCCGGTCCCGTGGTCATTCCTATTCCTGAAGACATGCTTCGCGATGAAGTATCGTGCGCAGATGGAAAAGTTGCAAAACCACCTCGCACAGACCCAGCGCCTGTGTGTGTTGAAGAAGTACGACAAGCATTAGAAGTTGCAAAACGTCCTATTATTATGCTGGGCGGTTTGGATTGGAACGATAAAAACGTAAGTGCATTTCGTGAATTTGCTGAGAGTTCAAACATTCCCGTATGCGCAACTTTTAGACGCCAAGATTTGCTCGATAATAACAGCGAAGTTTATATTGGCGAATTTGGCCTTGGGCCAAACCCCGCACTTGTTCAAACGGTAAAAGATGCAGATTTACTTTTAGTCATTGGTGCAAGATTGGGTGAAATTGGCACAAACAGTTATACAATTATGGACATTCCTTGTCCGCAACAAAAACTTATCCATGTCTATCCTGATCCAAATGAATTGGGCCACGTGTTTCAACCTGAATTAGGCATTGTATCAAGACCGGGTGAATTTGCTGAAGCCTTAGCCAAAGGCGGTCCTGTTAAAGGCGATTGGGCAGAAGATAGAAAAGTACAAAGGAAAGAAGCAAGAGCTTCTTTTGAAAGTTGGACAGCACCGCGCACAAGCGTTGGCAACATTCAAATGTGTGAAATTATGAAGTGGCTTGATGACAATGTTCCTCAAGATACAATTTATACAAATGGCGCTGGTAACTTTACAGTTTGGCTACACCGTTTCCATCGTTACCGCCAACGCGGAACACAATTAGCGCCCATTTGTGGTTCTATGGGCTATGGCGTTCCAGCAGCACTAGCTGCAAAATTTGCACGACCAAATAGCACTGTGATTTGCATCGCTGGTGATGGAGATTTTCAAATGAGCGGTACAGAGCTTGCAACTGCTGTTGCCCATAATTTGAAGATACGAATAATTATCTTAAACAATGGAATGCTAGCCACAATTCGCATGCATCAAGAAATGCATTATCCTAAAAGAATTAGCGGCTCTACCTTATCAAAGGGCAATCCTGATTTTACAGCTTTTGCAAAATCTTATGGCGCCTTTGCAAAACGTGTGGAGCATACTGCTGAGTTTGCAGATGCCTTTAAAGAAGCCGATGCATTTGATGGGCCAGCAGTGCTAGAAGTGATGATTGATCCAGAAGCTATTTCGCCCAACTTTTCACTAACGGAACTTCAAAACCGTAAATAGCCTTAGTCTCAGTCACTGTCATTACGACAGTGATTAACGATCTGTTTACTATCAGCCATGTATATTAGTAATACGACGAAAAGAACTTAAGTTCTTTGCATGATGCTATTCGTTGTTTCGGATAGCCCGAACTCAATTCTCCCTATATCGCATATCTCACTATTCTTGATTTTACATCATATTTAGTTTGATTTATGTTTGATTGAGTTTGGTAATGATAAAAAAAATACGACCGTCTCCTTCAAGTACATCTGCCAGTATTAAAAAATGTTCACAAACATGTACAAAGGCAAGTACTAAAGAAAATTTTAAAACTTTAGCGCCCGCGCTATTGATTGCATTTTTTGCCCTTACCGCAGAAGCTGTAGTATTTTATGCGCCACCAGCCTCTGGGCAAATGGCTGTATTTTTCCCTCCCAATACTTCTGAGACAACAGCATTTGAAGCTGTTTCTAATGCTGGTGGAAGTTTCGTTGGATCCTCTCGTTTTTCAAATATCATAATCGTTTACGCACCCGATGAAGGTTTCCGACAACGTATATCCAACCATGGCGGATGGTTCACGTTAGCGGCACAAGGATTGTGTTCTCCCTTTGCCACTAAAACTTAATATAAATTTAAACAGCCCCTTAAATGAAACCTACGCATTCTCTCTTTGAACCCCCAATAGAAGTAGTAAAAATATGAATCTCATTTCCTTCCGTGATAAATCATCAGTAGTTCTGTCCATAACGAGTGTCATATTTGGTGTTGGTGTTCTTTTGATGGAATATCTAAATCAAGGTGCGCTTGGCGATGCTTCGATCCTGAGCGCAATATTGATTGGCTCAATGGCACTTACATATTTTTTCGCCCGTAACAGTTTGGCATATTGCTATGTGGCAGTGTCTGTCCTGATGGCTCAAGTTATGGCGCTGTTAATTGCGGCGCAAGGAAATTTGTTGCAAACAGACATCCATATGATGTTCTTTGCTGCACTCGCGCTTTGTGCGCTGAGTTATAATGTAAAGGTGATCTTACTTGGCACGGCACTGGTTGCTGTCCATCACTTAGGGATGGGGCTATTTGTTGATTATCTTGTATTTTATGGTGGTGGTAGTTTTGGCCGAGTGGTGATGCACGCCGTCATCTTATTGATGGAAGCAGCTGGTCTGGTTTACATGACATTAAACACGCACTTGTTGATCGAGCAGAGTAACTCTCAAGCTGAGAAGGTTTCCCAAATGGCTGATGAAGCAGAAACTGAACGCAGCGAAAGAGCAAAAGACCACGAAAAAATGATGGAAGATTTAGAAAAATCATTTGGTGTGGTTGTTTCTCGTGCCGTTGAAGGTCAATTTGATGCCAGAGTAGATACTAACTTTTCTGATGAGGCCTTAAATCGTCTGGCGAGCAATCTAAATGAGCTGGTGTCAACGGTTGAAGATGGCCTGAATAAAACCAGTAAGGTTCTTGCCTCGCTTGCAGATAGTGATCTTACACAGCGTGTTGATGGTGACTTTAAGGGTGCTTTTGCAAACTTAAAAGAAGATACCAATCGCATGGCAGATAATTTTTC
The DNA here is from genome assembly GCA_002400845.2 of Hyphomicrobiales bacterium. Classification (GTDB taxonomy): domain Bacteria; phylum Pseudomonadota; class Alphaproteobacteria; order Rhizobiales; family Rhizobiaceae; genus Salaquimonas. The sequence goes on along the minus strand of NVRK02000061.1, from coordinate 2,443 downwards.
CAACATTATCAGCAATTTGCGCGAAACGTCTGCTTCTGTAAAATCGGCATCCATGGAAATTCAAAACTCTTCATCTAACTTGTCTATGCGTACAGAAGAGCAAGCAGCTTCTATTGAAAGTACAGCAAAAGCTGTGAAACAAATTACGAATACCGTTGCAACTTCAACTGTACGTGCAGAAGAAGCTGGAAAAGTTGTTACCAGCACCAAGGCCAATGCCGTTCGCTCTGGAAATATTGTTAACAGCGCAGTAGAAGCAATGGGTCGTATTGAAAACACCTCAAATGAGATTTCCAACATCATTGGCGTGATCGATGAAATTTCATTCCAGACCAATCTTTTAGCATTGAATGCAGGCGTAGAAGCCGCGAGAGCAGGCGAAGCTGGTAAAGGATTTGCTGTTGTTGCACAAGAAGTTCGTGAGCTGGCACAGCGTTCTGCAAATGCTGCTAAAGAAATCAAAACACTTATTAATGGTTCAGGAGATGAAGTTAAGAATGGTGTTAAACTGGTAAACGAAACGGGCACCGCGCTAGAATCGATTGCCTTAGAAGTACAGGAAATCAATCAGCACGTTGCTGCCATTGTTGAAGCGGCGCGCGAGCAATCTACTGGCCTATCTGAAATCAACCAATCTATTAAAACGATTGATGAAGCAACACAGCAAAACGCTGCGATGTCTGAGGAATCAAGTGCTGCCAGTCTTATGCTTTCAGAAGATGTGGTGAAGATTGATGACATGTTGAACCAATTTAAGGTAGACAAATTTGCAAGGGCAGCTACTGCTCCATTTTCTGCAAGAGTAAGACCTCAAGTTTCAACCAAACGAAGCTCATCAAGTATCGCTGAAATTAAAGCGTCAAACAAAGCATTTAGAACTGGAACTGCAAGACCAGTTAAAAGGCAAGCAACAGCAGTACAAGGTAATCTAGCGATGGCGCCTGCTATAAATGAAGACGATTGGCAGGAATTTTAGACTTAAAATTTTGCGTCGAGCATAAAGTTTAAATGTTTTGAAAATTAAATAAGTCGGTTCATTGGATGAAACTTTGAGCCGACTTTTTTGTACTTTTACTTAAAGCTACAAAAATTCAACATTCTTAAGTTCATGGTACATTGCGTGCGGCAGAAATAACCGCTTGGCCAAGTGAAACGCCACCATCATTTGCAGGAAATCTAATTGGGCTAAATACCTTTAAGCCAGTTGTTTCAAGAGCTTTTGTGGCTTGCTCGCAAAGAAGTTTATTTTGAAAAACACCGCCACTTAAAATAACTGTTTCTATATTATTTTCTTTAGTGGATTTTTTTGCCACAGCAACAATTACTGCGCAGAGCGTATTATGAAAACGCTTGGCAATTTGTCCCTTTGGCAAGCCAGTAGAGAGGTCATTTAAAACATCTTCCCACATAGGTTGCCAATTTACGTGTTCCTGTAATGAAAAATCGTAAGCCAGATTTTCATCAGCGTATTCTTCGGCTATGCTTTGCAAAGCCATAGCGGCTTGGCCTTCAAATTGTACTTGATCTGGAAAGACACCCAGTGCGCCAGCCATTGCATCAAACAACCTGCCAGTAGAACTGATCTTTGGTGCATTAAGCCCCTTATCAATCATTTGGCTCAATTGTTTGATAGGTTTTGTCTGCAAGAATTTCACTAACTCAAGATCTGGATAAGTTTGCTCTACAGTGTCCCAACCAAAAGCATGGCGCAAATGAGCGAATGTGTTTCTCCACGGCTCATAAGATGCTTTTTCTCCTCCAGGAATTGCAACGGACGCAATGGAATAAATGCGTTTGGAGGTTTTGTAATCCGCAATTAAAAACTCACCGCCCCACATAGTATCATCATCACCAAAACCCACACCATCAAAAGCAATGCCAAGCACGGGCGCGCAATTAATTTCAAATCCATGCTCCACCATACAAGCGGCAATGTGGGCGTGGTGATGTTGAATTTTGTCTAGGGGGCAATCAAGTTGAGCGCTTGTGGCTTCTCCCCATTGTGTCGATGAATAACTTGGGTGGAGGTCAACCGCTATGCGCTGGGGAGTGAACTCATTTGTCTGCTGATAAAGCTCTAATGCTTTTCTATAATCAGTATGAACATTTGCATCTTGCAAGTCTCCAATATGTTGAGAAACCATAGCCTTGCCATTTGTAATAAGACAAAATGTATTTTTTAAATCTGCGCCCAAAGCCAGTATATCGGGCGCGTTTTCAAAGCCTCTAGGCAGTGTCAAGATATCTGGCGCATAGCCGCGTGCGCGTCTCAAACTTGTGGCTTCACCATTCACCAATTGCACCACGGAATCATCAAGACGGTTTATAATTTCACGATCATTCATCAACCAAAAATCTGCGATGCCATTTAGTTTTTTAAGCGCATCATCATTGTTTATAACTTGCGGTTCGTTAGAAATATTGCCAGATGTCATCACCAAAG
>NVRK02000060.1 GCA_002400845.2 Hyphomicrobiales bacterium | reverse complement strand
GCAACATTGTTTGCCGCGACCTTTATTGGCGGATCGGCATTTGCTGAAACAAAAACTGCATTGTTTGCAGGTGGATGTTATTGGTGCATTGAAAAAGATTTTGAACATGTCGAAGGTGTTGTAGACGTGCAGTCTGGTTTTGCTGGTGGCACAACAACCAACCCAACCTATAGCAACCATATTCAAGATGGTCATTTAGAAGTTGTTCAAATTAAATATGACACTGACAAAACCAATTACTCAAAACTGTTGGAAACCTTTTGGCGAACGGTTGATGTGACCGATAGTGGTGGTCAGTTTTGTGATCGAGGCCATTCTTATACAACAGCTGTTTTTGCATTGGATGATATGCAGAAGGCTTTAGCAATAAAATCTAAACAAGCATTAGAAGATTCAAAAGTTTTATCTAAGCCTGTGGTTACGCCAATTCGTGATGCGGCGGCATTTATTCCAACCCATGAAGCGCATCAGGATTATTACAAGAAAAACCCGAAACGCTATACTTATTATCGCTGGGGGTGTGGTCGCAACAAAACAGTTAAGGCACTTTGGGGAGATCAAGCTTACATGGGCGTTTCTGGCGACCATTAGGCAATTACTTATTCGTCTGTTTTTCTGATCTAACGTATCTGCTGGTTAGCGGATCACTTATTTAGCGTATCCACTTGTTAGCAGATCACTTATTTAGCGTATCCACTTGTTAGCGGATCACTTAACTTGCTGATCTGTTGGCTAATAGATCGCTTAACTTTGCTGATCTAAATGTTTTTAGATCACGTAAGATTTCATGCTTTAGTATAAATTTATGATGTAGGCGTTTTCTTATTGCAAGGAAACGTCTATCTTCATGCTCTGTTTACCATATGTAGTGATTATGGTGGGAACCGTAGTCTAATTTTTGGCACAAAATTGTTTTAGAAGCTGAAAATAGTTAGACTGCACTCCACTTAGGGGCAAATGAATGAATTCAGTATCTACAAAACCAATTATATTGTTGGCAGCGTTTTCTGCGCTGGCGCTTTCTGGCTGCACACGATCAATTAATGATATTGCGCCAAGAGCGACACAGCCACGGTTGCTTCCAGCAGCGCCTGTTTATCCTGTTCAAGGTGTCAATACTTTGCCGCCGCCAGTAGGGGCGCAAAATTCTGCGCTCAATAATGGTCTTAATAATAATCAGATAGCGGATGGCCAATTTAGAAGGGTTAACGCACAAGGGTTGCCAACTGCGCCAGGCTCAGCGCCTTCGGCACCTACAGTTCCCTCTACTAATGTTGCCACTGCACCAACCGCTAACAGTGCTTCGATATCAGCCGATACTGCTGCTCCAATAACGCGTGAATCTGTTTCTGGTACTTGGCAAGTTGTAAGTGACAGTTCTAGCTGTCGTATGATTTTGGCATTTACAAAATGGCAGGGCGGTTATCGTGCCGCGACTCGGAAATGTTCCTCGCCAGAGCTCGGCTCTATCAGTGCTTGGGACATTAAAGGCAAACAGGTAATATTGATGGATGCAAATGGCAATTCCGTTGGTAAACTGTATAAATCTGCTAGTGAACGTTATGACGGTACCACAAAAAGTGGTGCTCCAATTGTGTTTACTAGATCTTAAACTAACGCCGCTTGGCGGTAAAATATAGGAATAAGCCTTTCATGGGGTCAGTCCAGCAATCTTACCTAGAAAAGGTAGGAACAGGCGAATTACAAAGTGATCCTGTACAAGTAGAGCTTGCCGCACGTCTCGATACTTTAATTGAGCGTTTAGCCAAAAAATCTCTTTCTAAAAAATCCAGTTCATTGGGTTGGTTGTTTGCCAAAAGCGCAAAGGTTGAGCCAATTATTGGCTTATATATTTGGGGCTCTGTGGGCCGTGGAAAATCCATGCTTATGGATTTGTTTTATTCACTACTGGTAAATAAAGCGAAACGGCGCGTGCATTTTCATGAATTTATGGCAGATGTGCAAGATCGAATTTATCAGCACAGACAAGATTATAAAGAAGGCAAAACAAAAGAAGAAGACCCTATTCCGCCAGTTGCTCGTGCTTTAGCAGTTGATGCTACGGTCTTATGTTTTGACGAATTTACCGTCACAGACATTGCAGATGCGATGATTTTGAGCAGAGTGTTTAAAGAGTTATTTAAGGCTGGTACTGTTGTTATTGCAACGTCTAATGTCGCCCCTGATAATTTGTATAAGGATGGGCTCAATAGAGCGCTTTTCTTGCCTTTTATCGATCTTTTAAAAGAAAACATCGAAGTTTATGAGCTGGATGCGAGAACAGATTATCGTTTAGAAAAATTGAGCAAAGCGCCTGTATATTTAGCGCCATTGGGTAAAAAGGCAAAGTTGGCTTTTGAAAATCAATGGCAAGGCATGACCGCAGGCTTGGATATAAAATCTGGCGCTATAAAGCGCAAGGGACGTGAAATAATTGTTCCTATCTGTGCAGAGGGCGTGGCGCGTTTTACCTTCGCTGATTTGTGTGACGCGCCATTGGCGGCGGCTGATTATTTGGCGATCGCAGAAAAATACCATACGTTTTTTATTCAAAATGTGCCGATAATGAATGCGAGTGTGCGTAATCAAGCAAAGCGATTTATTTTGCTTATTGATGCATTATATGACCAAAATAAACGCTTAATCATCTCGGCAGAAGCCAACCCTCATGCCTTATATCAAGGTGCAACGGGTACAGAAGCATTTGAATTTCAAAGAACAGCATCGCGTTTGATTGAAATGCAATCTACAGAATATTTAGAAGCAATCACTGAAAATATTTGATGGTTCTTGTTAGGTTTTGGCTTTTTGAGATATGTGTTTTGCCCAGTAATTAGGGTGGAGGTGTATCCATTTGTGCTAAATTTCTTGAATAAAACTTACGTTTACGTAAGGCAGTAAACTTTTAACCGTTTGAAATTGTGTAATAAAAAAACTCTATTTGCATGTTTGTCGTTTTTTCGATAGCAATTTACTGCCTTGTTAAGGTTTTTGGCGTAATCGCTAGTCGATATTCATATTGTTAGCTGAAGGTTTGCAGTTTGATTTCGTGCCAATTGCTAGAATTGGGCGATTGAATTTGAAGAATTATCATGACTGAATTTGCGAATTAATGTTTGTTGAATTGGTTGAAAAATAAATAGGTCAATGCATACGGGGTTTCTCTTGAGGTTTCCTTGTTGAATTTGATGGTTACAAAAGGAAAATAACATGGCGCGTAATAAAATCGCTTTAATTGGTGCAGGAATGATCGGCGGCACGCTGGCACATTTGGCAGCTTCAAAAGAATTGGGCGACGTTGTTCTTTTTGATATCGCAGAAGGCACTCCAGAAGGTAAAGCGCTAGACATCAGTCAAGCAAACGCAGTTGATGGTCAAGATTGTAATCTTAAGGGTACGCAAAGCTACGAAGCAATTAAAGGCGCTGATGTTTGTATCATCACTGCCGGTGTTGCTCGTAAGCCTGGCATGAGCCGCGACGATCTTTTGGGTATCAACCTTAAAGTTATGGAGCAAGTTGGTGCTGGTATTAAAAAATATGCCCCAAATGCTTTTGTAATTTGTATTACAAACCCGCTTGATGCGATGGTTTGGGCTTTTCAGAAATTCTCTGGTCTTCCAAAAAACAAAGTTGTTGGTATGGCTGGTGTTTTAGATTCATCTCGTTTCCGTCATTTCTTGGCTGAAGAATTTGATGTTTCAATTTCTGATGTTACGGCATTTGTTTTGGGCGGCCACGGCGACACAATGGTTCCATTGGTTCGTTACTCAACAGTTGGCGGTATTCCGCTTCCTGATTTGATTAAAATGGGCTGGACTACCAAAGATAAATTGGACGCAATTGTTGACCGTACCCGTAAGGGCGGTGGTGAAATTGTTGGTCTGCTTAAAACTGGTTCTGCATATTATGCGCCAGCTGCATCTGCAATTTTGATGGCTGAAAGCTATTTGCGTGATAAAAAGCGTGTTCTTCCAGCGGCGGCGGCCCTTCAAGGTGAGTACGGCGTTAAAGACATGTATGTGGGTGTGCCAACCGTGATTGGCGCTAACGGCATTGAACGTATTATTGAAATTGACTTGAGTAAGTCTGAGCAAAAAATGTTCGATAAATCAGTAAACGCTGTGGCTGAACTTTGCGAAGATTGCAAAAACATTGCACCTAAACTGAAAAAATAATTCATGAGGCTGGCGAAAGTCAGCCTTATTAACTTACATAAGATCGTTAATTTTAGGAGGCGGGTGCGCCCGCAGTAATAGATGGCACGTCAAGAAGCCAACGAAGAATTCGCAAGAACTTCTTTTCTCTATGGTGGTAACGCCGATTATATTGATGAGCTTTATGCTCTCTATCAAAACAACCCCTCCTCAGTGAATGCTGATTGGCAGGCTTTTTTTGCAGAACAAGGCGACAACGCCGTAGATGTGCTGAAGAATGCTGCTGGTGCATCGTGGAAAAAACCACATTGGCCAGTTGCTGAGAACGGCGAACTGGTTTCTGCACTTGATGGCGATTGGGCTGATGTTGAAAAGCATTTAGGCAATAAAATTAAAACTAAGGTTACAGGCAGTGTTGCGCCTTCGTCAGATGCGCAAGTTCAACAAGCAACAAAAGACAGTGTTGCTGCTGTCATGATGATCCGCGCATATCGCATGCGGGGTCACTTACATGCAGATCTTGATCCGCTTGGTATTGCCGCAAAAAAAGAAGCGCATAATGAATTGTTGCCTTCTGCATATGGCTTTAGCGAAGCAGATTATGACCGTAAGATCTTTATCGATCATATGCTTGGTCTTGAATATGCGACCATTCCAGAAATGTTGGAAATTTTGAAACGCACTTATTGTTCTACAATAGGCGTTGAGTTCATGCACATTTCAAACCCTCAAGAAAAGGGTTGGATACAGCAGCGCATCGAAGGTCCAGATAAGGGCATTGAATTTACCGATATGGGTAAAAAAGCGATCTTACATAAATTGATTGAAGCTGAAGGTTTTGAGCAATTTTTAGATGTTAAATATAAAGGTACGAAGCGTTTTGGTCTTGATGGTGGCGAATCTTTAATTCCAGCGATGGAACAAATAATCAAACGCGGCGGTCAATTGGGCCTTAAAGAAATCGTTCTTGGCATGGCGCACCGTGGTCGTTTGAATGTTTTAACAACTGTTATGGCAAAGCCTTATAGAGCGGTGTTCCATGAATTTAAGGGTGGCTCGTTTAAGCCCGAAGAAGTTGAAGGTTCAGGCGATGTTAAGTATCACTTAGGCGCGTCTTCAGATCGCGAATTTGATGATAATAATGTTCACTTGTCTTTGACTGCTAACCCATCTCATCTTGAGATTGTTAATCCAGTAGTATTGGGCAAAGCACGCGCTAAACAAGATGCAATGGAGGCAGTTAATGGGCGTGGTTCACGTCCGCGCGATACTGTTTTGCCATTGTTATTACACGGGGATGCGGCTTTTGCGGGTCAAGGTGTTGTGGCGGAGTGCTTGGGTCTCTCTGGACTTAAAGGTCACCGCACGGGTGGTTCTATCCACTTTATTGTGAACAACCAAATTGGCTTTACAACGGATCCTGCATTGTCACGTTCATCTCCTTATCCATCGGATGTAGCGAAAATGGTGGAAGCACCAATTTTTCACGTAAATGGGGATGACCCAGAAGCGGTTGTTTATGTTGCAAAGATTGCAACAGAATATCGTCAAAAATTCGGGAAGCCTGTTGTTATTGATATGTTCTGTTATCGCAGATTTGGTCACAATGAGGGCGATGAGCCATCATTTACACAGCCAAAAATGTACAAAGCAATTCGTGCCCATACGACTATTGTGAGTATTTATTCTAAAAAACTAGTTGCTGAAGGCGTGATGAGCCAAGCCGAAGTTGATGCGATGAAAGCTGAGTTTCGCGCTGAGCTAGAAGTCGAATTTAAAGCGGGTGAAGAGTATAAACCTAACAGAGCCGATTGGCTTGATGGTGCATGGAGTGGTTTGAAAGCTGCTGATGGCGCTGATGAGCCACGCAGTGGTTTAACAGGATTGCCAGTTAAAGCGCTTAAAGAAATTGGGCAGGTTTTAACAACCATTCCGCAAGACTTTAAACCGCACCGTACCATTCAGCGTTTTATCAATAACCGTGCTGAAGCCATTAAATCTGGCAAAGGCATTGACTGGGCAACTGGCGAAGCGCTTGCATTTGGGTCATTGATTTCTGAAGGCAATATTGTTCGTTTGTCTGGGCAAGATGTTGAACGGGGTACATTCTCGCAACGTCATTCAGTATTGTACGACCAAGAAACTGAAGACCGCTTTATTCCATTGCAACATATTCCTACTAAGGGCGGCGAGTATGATGTTATTAACTCTATGCTTTCTGAGGAAGCAGTGCTTGGTTTTGAATATGGTTATTCGCTTGCAATGCCTAATGCATTAACCGTTTGGGAAGCACAGTTTGGTGACTTCGTGAATGGCGCACAAGTAGTGATTGACCAATTCATCTCATCTGGTGAACGTAAATGGCTTCGCATGTGTGGTTTGGTAATGTTATTGCCACACGGATATGAAGGCCAAGGGCCCGAGCACTCTTCAGCGCGTCCAGAACGTTTCCTACAAAATTGTGCTGAAGATAATATGCAAGTTGTAAATGTTACAACGCCTGCAAATTACTTTCACGTATTGCGTCGCCAATTGCGCCGCGAATTTCGTAAGCCACTCATTATCATGACGCCTAAATCTTTGTTGCGTCATAAACGTGCGGTATCTGACCTTTCTGATATGGGGCCAAAATCTACATTCCACCGTTTGTTGTGGGATGATGCGGAAAGCAAAAAAGACAGCGTGATTAAACTTGTTAAAGACAGCAAGGTTAAACGTGTGGTTCTTTGTTCTGGTAAAGTTTATTACGACCTTTATGAAGAGCGCGAAAAACGCGGTATCGATGATATTTATATCATGCGTGTTGAACAGCTTTATCCTTTCCCAGCAAAAGCGCTGATTTCTGAACTTTCACGTTTTAAAAATGCTGAATGGGTTTGGTGCCAAGAAGAGCCTAAAAATATGGGCTATTGGTCGTTTATCGAACCTTATCTTGAATGGGTGTTTACACATATTAAGGCGAAACATCCGCGTGCTCGTTATGCTGGTCGTGCTTCTTCTGCATCTCCTGCTACTGGTCAAATGTCTCGTCACTTAGAACAACTTGCTGCATTTCTTGAAGATGCGCTTGGTGAAAGACCTAGCGACAAGAATTCTGGCGATCAATCATAAATTTTATAACAATTGAACCAAGATAATTTGGGAAAGAGAAACAAAATGGCTACTGAAATCCGCGTACCAACGCTAGGCGAATCGGTTACCGAAGCTACTATTGGAACATGGCTCAAGAAAAAGGGTGATGCGATTGCTGTCGATGAGCCTTTGGTGGAATTGGAAACTGATAAAGTTTCCATCGAAGTGCCTGCATCTGTTGCTGGTGTTCTTGCTGACATTTCAGTTGAAGAAGGTGAAACTGTAGAAGTTGGTGCTTTGCTTGGTTTAATTGCTGAAGGCGAGGGCGCTGTTGCTGCCCCAGCCGCTGAAATTGCACCCGTTGGCGCTGCACCTGCAACAAATTCTGTAATGCCTGCTGCCCCATCTGCTCAAAAAATGATGACAGAAAAAGGCATTGACCCAGCTAGCGTTGCTGGTTCTGGCAAACGCGGACAAGTGCTTAAAGAAGATGTTCAAAAAGTTGGCTCTGCGCCAACGCCTGCAACGGCGGCTGTTCCTGCTGCACCGCGTGCGACACCTGGTGCGAGTGATGAAGAGCGCGAAGAGCGCGTAAGAATGACACGTCTTCGTCAAACAATTGCACGTCGTTTGAAAGATGCGCAAAATTCTGCGGCAATGCTTACCACTTACAACGAAGTGGACATGACCGCGGTTATGGAAATGCGTACGAAGTACAAAGACTTGTTTATGAAAAAGCATGGCGTGAAACTTGGTTTCATGGGCTTCTTCACTAAGGCTGTTACGCATGCGCTTAAAGATGTTCCTACTGTTAATGCAGAAATTGACGGTACCGATATTATTTATAAAAACTACGCTCACATTGGTGTTGCTGTTGGTACAGATAAGGGCCTTGTTGTTCCTGTTGTACGCGATGCAGACCAAATGAGCATTGCTGAAGTTGAGCAAGATATTGGGCGTTTGGGCCTAGCTGCGCGTGACGGCAAACTTTCTATGGCTGATATGACTGGCGGTTCATTCACTATTTCTAATGGTGGTGTGTACGGCTCATTAATGTCTTCACCAATTTTGAATGCGCCACAATCTGGTATTTTGGGCATGCATAAAATACAGGAACGTCCTGTTGCGATTAATGGTGAAGTGGTTATTCGTCCAATGATGTATTTGGCGCTTTCATACGATCACAGAATTGTGGATGGTAAAGAAGCGGTTACATTCTTAGTACGCGTTAAAGAAAGCTTAGAAGATCCTGAACGTTTGGTTCTTGATCTTTAATAGATTTTCGTAAAAGTTACTCCTCGATACTAATTTTAAGTATTGGGGAGTTATTTTATTGGAGAAGCAAAATGTCTATTGAATTAAAAATGCTGATTTTCTCAGTATTCTTATTACTCATTCAGTTGGTGATGCAAGTTGTTGCCGGCATTATTCAAAACGGCTTAGCAAATACTGTTAGTGCCCGTGATGAACACGAAGATACAAGCGGCTATGCCGCGCGGTTTGAACGTGCGTTTTATAACATGCTCGAAACTTTTCCAGTTTTTGTGGCGCTTGTACTTATTGTACAGGTGACTGAAAGCTGGACGGTTATGACGGCATTGGGTGCTCAATTGTATTTCTGGGGACGTATTTTTTACCTACCAGCTTATATTGCAGGCATTCCATTTGTTCGTACCTTCATTTGGGTAGCATCTGTTGCAGGCATGGTAATAATGGCTTGGCCTTTGTTGGCGCAAGTAACTTAAAACTAGCAGTACCAAATAGGAATAAAATTGTGAGCAATGTTGTAATTGTAACAGGGGGTAGTCGTGGCATTGGTGCCGCGACCTGTCAGCTTGTTGCGAAAGCTGGCAATATTGTTTGTGTCAATTATGTTTCAAATATTGCCGCGGCCAATGATGTTGTTTGCGCTATCGAAGGTGAGGGCGGAAAAGCATTTTGTGTCAAAGGCGATGTTGGTAATAATGACGATGTTATTGCGATGTTTAAAGCCGCAGATGAGTATGGGACGCTTACAGGTTTGGTAAATAATGCTGGCATTGTGGATGTGAAATCTCGCGTTGATAATTTTAGTCCGCAGCGTTTAGAGCGGATGATGCGTGTAAATGTTTTGGGAAGTTTTTACTGCGCGCGCGAAGCGACGTTGCGAATGTCTAATAAATATGGCGGCAAGGGCGGCTCTATTGTGAATATTACTTCTGCGGCGGCAACAATTGGTGGGGCTGGGCAGTATGTTGATTATGCGGCTTCAAAAGGCGCTATAGACACATTTACGACAGGTTTTGCAAGAGAAGTTGCGCAAGAGGGCATTAGGGTAAATGCAGTACGCCCAGGAATAATAGATACGCAGATACATGCATCTGGCGGTGAGCCAGATCGATTGGAAAAATTAGTTAGTACGGTTCCGATGAAACGTGCTGGCACTGCAATGGAAGTTGCACAAGCAATTGGGTGGCTTTTAAGCGATGCCGCCTCATACGTAACTGGAACAACAATTGATGTAACTGGCGGGCGCTAGTTACATTGTGAAAATTTAAAATTGCGCATTAATAATGCTTATTTGCATTTTGCGTTTTTGATACAAAAAGGAATAAAAATGTCTGATGCATTCGATGTAGTGGTAATCGGTTCTGGCCCTGGTGGTTATGTATGCGCGATTAAAGCGGCACAACTTGGTTTGAAAACTGCAATCGTTGAGAAAAGAGATACGCTTGGCGGCACTTGCCTAAATGTTGGCTGTATCCCTTCTAAAGCTTTGTTGCATGCCTCAGAAATGTATCATGAAGCTGGCCATGGTTTAGAGGTTTTGGGTGTTGAAGTTAGCAAACCAAAACTAAATCTTAAAAAGATGATGGCGCATAAAGAAGCGACGATAAAATCTAATGTTGATGGTGTTCAATATTTGATGAAGAAAAATAAAATCAAAATTTTCCACGGCACAGGTTCAATCGCTAAAGCTGGCGAAGTTGTTGTAACCGATACGGATGGTAAAACTGAAACAATCTCAACAAAGAATATTGTGATTGCGACTGGATCTGATGTCGCGGGTATTCCAGGCATTGAAGTTGATATTGATGAAAAAATTATCGTGTCTTCAACGGGTGCGCTTGAACTTACAAAAGTGCCTAAGCACTTAGTTGTTGTTGGCGGCGGTGTTATTGGTCTTGAGATGGGGTCTGTATGGTCTCGTTTGGGCGCGAAAGTAACGGTTGTAGAATTTCTTGATAAAATTCTTGGGCCAATGGATGCAGATGTTTCTAAAACCTTCCAGCGCATGTTGGGTAAGCAAGGCTTTGACTTTAAGCTTTCTTCAAAAGTAACTGGCGTCGAAAAAAGCAAGGGTGGCGCTAGTGTAACATTTGAACCTGTTAAAGGCGGAGATGCAGAAACCATTGAAGCTGATATCGTTCTTATTTCTACGGGTCGCAGACCCTATACCGATAGTCTTGGGTTGGATGCTGTTGGCGTTGAAGTAGAAAGTGGCAAGGTTAAAACCGATGGGCATTGGCAGACCAATGTAAAAGGCATTTATGCAATTGGCGATGTAACCCAAGGTCCTATGCTTGCACATAAAGCAGAAGATGAAGGCGTTGCTGTTGCAGAAGTACTTGCAGGGCAAGCTGGTCACGTAAACTACAATGTAATTCCAGGTGTTGTTTACACACAGCCCGAAATTGCTAGCGTTGGTAAAACTGAAGAAGAATTAAAAGCTGAAGGCATTGCTTATAATTCTGGCAAATATCCGTTCTCTGCAAATGGCCGCGCGCGCGCAATGAACCAGTCAGAGGGCTTTGTTAAATTCTTAGCAGATAAGACAACAGACCGTGTATTGGGTGTTCATATCGTTGGCTTTGGTGCTGGCGAAATGATCCATGAAGCGGCAGTGCTCATGGAATTTGGTGGCTCGTCTGAAGATTTGGCACGTACATGTCATGCTCACCCAACGATGAGTGAAGCAGTGCGCGAAGCGGCAATGGCAACAGCTGGTAAGCCTATTCATATGTAAGGCGCTGTTACGACATAAGGTGGCCTCTATTTGGGACAAAGTGTCTTACCCGTAAATGTCACATTATAAATCTTGGGTAGTACTGCAATAGTGGTGCTACCCTTTTTTATTTTGGACTATTACCATCAACCTTTGGAACGATATTGGATTGATTATGGCTTATGTTAGAGAAGTTGAAATTGCTCAAAAAGATATTGACCGTATTTTAAGCGGTGCAGATTTCGCCGATAATTTTATAGCGATGGTCGACGATCAAGAAATTACTTTGGAACAAGCGGCAAGGCGCTCGTTTGATGTTTCTCCAAAGTGGATAGAAGTGCTGTTGGCTATTCGAAATATTGTCGTAAAACCATTTGGCCTGCGCGGTGCTTCTGAGGAAGTTAAGCGATTAAAGTCACTTCCAAAAGAAGAAGTATTCGGCTTTTTTCCCGTCATCTCACAAAGCCCTAATGAAATAATTTTAGGGTTTGATGATACGCATTTGGATTTTAGAATTCGAATTTATTTTCAGCAAAT
>NVRK02000006.1 GCA_002400845.2 Hyphomicrobiales bacterium | reverse complement strand
TTATTGGTGAAATCAGGCGCGGCAAGGTCGTGTGGACCTTTAGAAAAAGCCAAATATATATTGCCTAATACGGCCACAGAACCAAACATGAGGGCAAGTAAGTGCAACACTTTTAGGGTGATAAACATTTATTTACTTTCCTCCAGTTTTTAGTTATTCGCTTTCGCGCTCAACGGCACGCCAACCAATGTCAGATCTTGTGAAACCATTTTCCCAATCGATCTGCTTAACAGCGCTGTATGCATTCTTTTGCGCTTCGGTAACACTCTTACCAAATCCTGTCACATTTAACACACGACCACCTGTCGCAACCAATTTGTCGTCTCTTATGGCTGTTCCTGCGTGAAATACCAAGCCGCCAGCAGCTTCTGCGCGGTCTGTACCTTCAATAACTGTGTTCTTTTCATATGCGCCAGGGTAGCCTTTAGAGGCCATAACCACTGTTAAGGCGACTTCATCAGACCATTCAGCTTCTGTTTCAAGCAGATTGCCAGTCGCAGAGGCCATCAAGATTTCTACAATATCAGATTTCAAGCGCGGCATTAGCACTTGGCATTCTGGGTCGCCAAAGCGCACATTATATTCAATCAATTGAGGACCGTCTTCGGTAAAGATTAGTCCAGCATATAACACGCCCTTAAACGGCATGCCTTTTTGGTGCATGCCTGCCATGGTTGGCACAATAATGTCGGTCATTACTTCGTCGATGAGTTCTTGGGTCAAAATAGGCGCAGGCGAATATGCGCCCATGCCGCCAGTATTTGGACCAGTATCGCCTTCACCAACCCGTTTATGGTCTTGGGCGGTTCCCATCAACATGGCAGTTGTGCCATCGCATACGGCAAAAAGCGAAGCTTCTTCGCCGACTAAAAATGCTTCAACAACAACTTCTGCGCCTGCTTCACCAAAGTCACCTTCAAAACAGGCGTCTATTGCATCTAGCGCTTCGTCAAGTTCCATAGCAACCACAACGCCTTTACCAGCCGCTAACCCATCGGCTTTAATAACGATAGGCGCACCTTGTTGGCGCACATACGCTTTTGCTTTTGGTGCATTGTTAAAGCGCATATAGTCGGCTGTTGGAATATCGTATTCTTCGCATAGGTCTTTTGTAAAACCCTTAGAACCTTCTAGCTGAGCTGCTGCTGCTGTTGGGCCAAATGCAAGAATTTCAACTTTATCCAGTGCGTCTACCAAGCCTTCTACCAATGGCACTTCTGGGCCAACCACAACAAATCCAATTTGGTTATCGCCACAAAATTTAATCACAGCATCATGGTCGCTTGTGTCTAAATCTGTGTTGGTTGCAATTCTACCAATGCCAGCATTTCCCGGTGCGCAATAAAGTGTATCGCAATGAGAAGATTGTTTGATTTTCCAAGCAAGAGCATGTTCGCGTCCGCCAGAGCCGATCAATAAAATGTTCATAAGTAGGGTCCTGTATGTGGCATTGTTCTGACAATTTTTTAGTTGAGTTTTACTAGCACGAAAACCGACAAAAACTAAAGGTGCTAGAATTAAAAGAAACAGCTATTTATAAACATTTATTGTGGGCTCTTTTAGTTTGGCAATTGGGTCGCACGCCTAACCCTTGACCCATCACGTTAGCTAGGCGATGAGTTTGACATGACAAATAACACAGACGAAATGGTATCAGACGCATTGCGCGGTTCTTGGGTGCATAGGTTTTTACCCAAAGCAATTTGGCCTTATGCGCAATTGGCCAGATGGGAACGCCCAATTGGTTGGCAATTGCTTATGTGGCCTTGCTTGTGGAGTGTCATGCTTGCCGCTGAGTATAAAGGCTCTATACAGACCATTGTGGGTACCCAGCCAATGGGTATTGATGAATATCTAAATATTCTACTGCCCACCTTATTACTTTTTATTGCAGGTGCATTTGTCATGCGCGGCGCTGGCTGTACCTTCAACGATATTGTAGACCAAAATATCGATAATAAAGTTGCACGCACACGTTCGCGTCCATTACCAAGTGGCAGAGTAAGCAAGCGCAATGCGTGGATTTTTTTGGGTCTGCAATTGTTAGCGGGTTTAGTCATTCTTGTGCAGTTCAACGTCACTACCCAAATTATGGGCGTGGCTTCCATAGTGTTGATTGTTATTTACCCGTTTATGAAACGCATAACTTGGTGGCCGCAGTTTTTCTTAGGATTAGCATTTTCGTGGGGCGCACTCATGGGATGGTCAGCGATAATCTTTGAGTATTATCCTTTTGAGTATTATCATTTAACTTTTAGTTTTATGATACCTGCAATTATTCTTTATTTGGGCTGTATTTGTTGGGTCATCGGCTACGACACAATTTATGCGCATCAAGACATAGAGGACGATGCAATTGTTGGCGTTAAATCGACCGCGCGTTTGTTTAATAAAAAAACCAAACAAGCACTTATTGTACTTTATTCAATTGCGATAATTTTATTTGGGTTGGCATTTTATTTTGCAAATGCTAGTCGGCCAGCTTGGTTCGGCCTAGCAATAGTGGCGATGCATTTAGCATGGCAGGTAAAGACTTTTGAATATGAAAATCCAGAAAAATGTTTAATGTTGTTTAAGTCAAACAATTGGCTTGGAATACTTTTGTTTATCGGCATGCTTTTTTCTATATTATTGTAATCGAATTTTATTTGGTTCGCCAATGTGCTCACACATTTACCGTGAACCAAAATTGGTCAAGCGGTCTGACAACTTCCCGTCTACCTAAGTATCTAGAGTTGTATGCCGCTCTAGAGCGTCTTGCTCTTAATTTATACAGTCGCCGAAGCGACAAAATCATATGTAGCGCGTGGTATTCACATTTCATGAAAGTCACGTGAATTAATTACGTGCGATAATTTCTTTCGCTGTTATTTTTGTTACTTCACCAACAACACCTGTTTTACGACGGCGTAAAAACCATCCACGATGTTTGTAAGTAGAAAATCTTTTACGGCGCTGTATTGGGGTTTCCACCATCACCATACCCAATTCTTCTCGTACAGGTTCGGCAGTATTATCTTCGCCGATAATCAGCATTGGAAGCTTAAGTAAACGGCTCCAAGAATGCCAGTCGGCAGAAATATCATCCATATTATTTGCAATCAAAACTGGAACACATAGTTCTGGGTCATGATGCAATAATTCTAAAGAGACTTGCGACGCTCCGTTTTCTTTTCGAACGATACGCGCTGCAATGCCTTTAAAAGATTTTGTAGGTAATGCCATGGTGAGAGGTAGGCCACTTTTTGCAAGGGTCTTCTTAACACTCACTCCCATACGATCAATTGTATATAACGTACCCGCTCTCTCAAATGACACCCGATCCGAAATAGAATAAGGGTCAAGACGCAGTTGATCTGCGTTTCTTTTTGTTGCCATGTTAGCCACGGTATATGCCTTCCCTGTTTACTCTTCAGAGCCCAATCTTGTGTCGGTGCTTCTGAACGCGGGCTTATTATTTTTGTTTCCCGCTGTTGAATGCAATCTATCAAACACGTCTCCGAATTCACTTAAGGAAGTGGGTAAACAAAACCTTTCTGCCAGCTGTGGTTATCGAAATATGAATCGGTAACGCCTTAGTAATGAGTCTTTTCAAAGGTTTAACAAAAATATTCAAAAGCCAAGTTTTTAGGGCTTTTAGCATTCTCAAAAGTTTACGAGTTTTAACACTTGTCTTGGCAATGGTAAAAACTTTGGTAACAAGTTGTACCAAGGTAAGAATTGGATAACCTTGTTGAACCACTTAATATAAATGCCAAATATAAATTCGAAAAATTATTTTTAATTGCTTTGTTTATTTTACAATAATATTGAGGCGCTAAGTGCCTCTGTATGTGCTTGCAATCACTTATATTTATTAAATTATGTAAAGGAGCTAATATGAAACTGTCTCGAATAGATCATTTTGTTATTACCGTTGCATCAATTGTAGCAGGTCCAATTGCTAGAACAGGCGCAACGGGCCTAATTACTTCTGTCTATTTCAGAGACCCAGATGGCAATTTAATTGAAGTGAGTAATTATTAGAAATTCACAACGCTTTTTTCACAACACCTTACCAGGATTCATAATGCCTTTTGGGTCGAGTGCTTTTTTAATAGAACGCATCATTTCTAATTCTACTGGTTGTTTGGTGCGGGCCATTAAATCGCGCTTCATCACGCCAATGCCATGTTCAGCAGAAATCGAACCATTCATTTCAACAACAAGTGCATGAATTAAATCGTTGATGTGTTCGCGTTGTGCCATAAAAATCTTTTTTGTGGCTTCAATATCATCGCTTACTGGCTGAGTTATATTATAATGAATGTTACCATCACCCATATGACCAAAACCGCAAATGCGCGCATCGGGAATTTCACGTTTTAAAACTTCATCTGCTCGTTTAAGAAAATTAGGCATTAAATGTACTGGCACAGATATATCGTGCTTAATAGAGCCACCCTCTGGCTTTTGGCTTTCAGACATGTCTTCACGCAATGCCCAAAAATCCAATTGCTGTTTTTCATTTTGCGCAATCGCGGCATCACTTAATTCGCCAGCTTCAAATGCAGCTTCCATAATTTCTAAGAAAATAGCATTGGCATCTTCTGCTGACCTGCCAGAAGAAATTTCGACCAGCACATACCAAGGATAAGTGCTTGAAAGTGGATCTCTGCTTTCTGAAATATTGCGCAAGACAAATTGCAAGCCCATCAGCGGCATAATCTCAAAGCCTGTTAGTGACTTGCCTGCAATACCTTGTGCGGTGTTTAAAAGTTTTAAAGCTTGTTCAGGTGTTTCTACGCCGCAAAAAGCAACCTCTCGGCCCTTTGGTTTTGGAAACAATTTTAATACAGCGCCCGTTACAATGCCAAGCGTTCCTTCTGCACCAACAAATAAGTCGCGCAGATCATAACCCGTATTATCTTTTTTGAGTTTACGAAGCCCATTCCAAATTTCGCCACTGGCAAGCACCACTTCTAGTCCCATTACAAGTTCTCGCGTATTGCCATAAGCAAGCACGCCCGTACCCCCAGCATTGGTGCTGATGTTTCCACCAATTAAACACGAGCCTTGCGCCCCAAGTGAAAGTGGAAAAAGTCGATCATTTTTATCGGCTTCCTCTTGAATGGTTTGAAGCACAACGCCAGCGTCAACACTCATCGTATTACCAAGCATGTCCACTTCGCGAATATTATTCATACGCTCAATTGAAATGACAATTTCAGTACCGTCAGCATTTGGCACACCGCCGCCCACATGCCCTGTTCTGCCACTAAGCGGCACAACGCCAATTTCATTGTCATTAGCAAGTTTTAAAATTTGTGAGACTTCTTGAGTGTTGGCAGGTTTTAATACCAAAAGCGTTTTACCAAAATAGATGCCGCGTGTTTCGGTGACATAAGGCTCGATATCATCCTCTTTTTGAGCGATGTTCTTTACGCCAACAATGGCGATAAATTTCTCAATCAAATCGGCTGTAATGGGTTTAGTCATTATTTTCTCTTTATATTGTATTACTTCATATCACTGCACGTTTTTGGGCGCCGCCGCACGTGACAATCGATCGTTTATTGCGATGCCTAAATCTCGCATTGGAATTGGCGCGACACATATTGTTTCACACCCCGTTTTATCAAGCACTTTCATATAGGCATATAAATTACTGCCAGCTTCAACTAAATCACCTGTCTCACTCAAATTTAGAGAATGCGTGGTTTTTACTGTTTGCTCACCAAAACCCAACCAAGCGGCATTGTCATCGCAAGTATCGCAATTTAGTTTTACATCAGCATTTGGTGCATAATGGCTGACCATCATGCCGGGCGCTAATATTTTATTTGCAACGGCTGAGTTTTCTTCTGGAAATAAAACAGAAATACCTGCAATTTCTTCAATGTGTTGTTTGCTAATACCACCAGATCGAAGAAGCGTTAAAACCTCTCCATCAACTTTTAAAATTGTCGATTCTAAGCCTACAGAACAAGGCCCATCATCTATTATCAAAAGATCTAAATGTTCAAATTCAGTGGCAACATGTGACGCGCTGGTGGGAGATATCCGGCCTGAACGATTGGCACTTGGCGCGGCCAACGGTTTCCCAAATTTTTCAATAATTTCACGGCTAAATCCATTTGGGCATCTAAGGCCAATGGTGCCAAGCCCTGCTGTTACCAAATCATGTGCTTTGCTGTTTTCCAATAAAGGAACAACAAGGGTAAGTGGGCCTGGCCAAAATGTATTTATCAGTTTTTTAGTAACATCATTTATCTTACCAAATTGCATCGCCATTTTGATACCATCTACATGGCAGATAAGTGGGTTAAAACTTGGACGGTTTTTTTGCTGAAAAATCTTGGCAATCGCAATGCCATTTGTCGCATCTGCGGCAAGTCCATATACAGTTTCTGTGGGTATCGCGACTGTATTACTCTTAGTCAATTGGCTAAGGGCTTCTTTAGTTGCATTTTCTTTATTTATTGCAGAAACTATCTTTGTCATATCGTTTCAATAATACTTTATCACTTAAACGTAAAATGAATTGATACATTTAGATGAAATTGTTTAATTGACGTATACGTAAATATTATTTTACAAGTAAAAAGAATCGCAAAATAAGAGAGAAAATTATGTATCGCGCACCAACTTCAGAAATTGCATTTGTACTAAAACACGTGGCTGGCTTAAAGACCGCAATGGAAGCTGGACACTTGGGCGACTTAAGCGAAGATTTGGTAGACGCCGTATTAGAAGAAGCTGGAAAGTTTGCCAGTGAGCGCATTGCGCCGCTTAATACCATTTCAGATCAAGAAGGCGCGACCCTCAAAGACGGCGTTGTCACAATGCCAACAGGTTTTAAAGAGGTCTATAAAGACTGGGCGCAAGCAGGTTGGAATGGACTAGGCGCTCCAGAAATTTACGGCGGACAGGGTTTACCTTATATGATGTCTGCGGCCGCTGTTGAAATTTGGTGTGCGGCTTGCCAGTCCTTTGCACTTGGTCCAATTTTAACCGTTGGTGCGGTTGAAGCTTTGCACGAGCATGGTGACGAAAAAGTAATCGCCATGTTTGCAGAAAAAATTGTTTCAGGCGAATGGATGGGCACAATGAACCTAACTGAGCCGCAAGCAGGCACAGATTTAGCCGCGCTAAAGTCTACTGCTGAGCCGGTTGGTGATGGTACTTATAAAATTACAGGGCAGAAAATTTTTATCAGCTTTGGTGACCATGAATTAACTGATAATATTTGCCACTTGGTATTGGCTAGACTGCCAGATGCGCCAGAAGGCGTAAAAGGCATTTCGCTGTTTATGGTGCCAAAATATCATATCAATGAAGACGGTTCTTTGGGCGGCCGCAATGATGTGTTCTGCCAAAGCTTAGAACATAAATTAGGGCTTCATGGGTCTCCAACGTGTGTCATGATTTTTGGTGACGGTTATGCAGACAATGAGCCGGGTGCAATTGGCTATATCGTAGGGGGGGAGCATAAAGGCTTAAACTGCATGTTCACGATGATGAACAATGCGCGTTTAAATGTTGGCTTGCAAGGTGTTGCAATTAGCGAAGCTGCTTATCAAAAAGCGCTTCAATTTGCCAATGAGCGTTTGCAGGGTAAAGCGATAGGCCAAAAAGAAGGCATGACCGCAATTGTAAATCACCCAGATGTGGCACGTAATCTTTTGAACATGAAATCACACATTCAGGCCGCCCGTGGAATTTGTTATTCATGTGCCCATGCGTTGGATATGGCAGCAGCGAGCGAAGGCGATGATAAAAAATTCTGGGACGAGCGTGCTGGTTTCATCACACCAATTGCAAAAGCATTTTCAACAGATATTGGCGTTGAAGTAACATCGCTTGGTGTGCAAGTGCATGGTGGCATGGGTTATATTGAAGAAACAGGTGCGGCTCAATATATGCGAGATGCGCGCATCAATACAATTTACGAAGGTACAAATGGTGTGCAGGCGATTGATCTTGTTATGCGTAAGCTCGGCATGTCAGGCGGCGAAAGTATGAGAGGCTATTTGCAGGAATTACGCGATGTAGTCGAGCAAGTCCGCAGCTCTAACAGACCAGAGTTTGGTGATGCCGCACAACATTTAGAAGACGCGTTAAATGCGACCCAAGAAACAAGCGACTGGATTCTTGAAAAACTCAGCGAGGGTAAAGTTGAAGAAGTCTTGTCTGGTGCAACACCCTTTTTGCGCCTATGGGGTTTAGCATCTGGTGGCGTCTATTTAGCAAAAGGTGGTTTAGCTGATAGCGATAGTTCTCGTGCTGGCCTTGCTAGATATTTTGCAGAAAATCATTTGGCTGAATGTCGCGCCCTTAAATCAACTGTCACACAAGGCGCTCAAAGCCTCATGGCAATTAGAGCAGAATTAGCAGAATAATCATTATGAGCGATCTTGTACTAACTTCCTTAGCCGACAATGTTTTAACAATTCGGCTTAACAGAGTAGATAAAAAAAATGCGCTTACGACAGAAATGTATGGCGCAATGGCAAATGCTTTGGCAAAGGCAGATAGCAATAACGACATAAGAGCAACGCTGATACTTGGTGCGCCTGAAATTTTCTGCGCTGGTAATGATATTATGGATTTCATAATCTCTACCAACAAAGGCGAAGAAGGGATGCGCCCAGTCGTAAACTTTCTTGAGCGCATCATTCAGTGCCAAAAACCGCTAATAGCTGGCGTTGATGGCGCGGCAATTGGTGTTGGCACAACAATGCTCTTGCATTGTGATTATGTGGTCGCGTCTAAGATTAGCAGTTTTAAAACACCCTTTGTAGATTTGGGAATTGTGCCAGAGGCAGGTTCATCAATTTTTGCACCGCATTTAATGGGGCATCACAAAGCGTTTGAATTACTTGCAATGGGCGAAAGTTTTACGGCTCAAGATGCAAAAGAAGCGGGCTTCGTCAACAGAATTACATCAAGCGGCGAGCTAGAATTAGCCGCTACCATTGCCGCAAAAGAAATTGCAGCAAAGCCACAAGAGGCAATGAGAATAACACGAGAGTTGATTCGTGGTGATCGAAAAGTAGTTCTAGAACGCATGCGAGAAGAAGTAATTTTATTCCGCGAGCGCTTAGCAAG